>JAJXYU010000140.1 GCA_021780395.1 Pseudomonadota bacterium | reverse complement strand
CGCTACGGCCACCAGGCGGGCGACGAATGCCTGCGGGCGGTCGCCGCGACCTTGAGCCAGTGCGCGCGCCGTCCGCTCGACTTCGTCGCCCGCTACGGCGGCGAGGAATTCGCGCTGGTCCTCTATGAGGCGAGCCGCGAATACGTCGCGGAGGTGTCGACCCGCATCCAGCGCTCGATCGCCGAACTCAACATCCCGCACGATGCGTCGCCGGTCGCAAGCCGCCTGACCGTGAGCCTCGGTGCCGCCTACGTCCTGCCGACCGGGTCACGCAGCCCCGAGGGCCTGATCCAGTTGGCGGACGAGGCGCTCTATAGCGCGAAAGGCCAGGGGCGCAACCGCGTGGTCGCGATGGAAGCCGAGTACCAGAACCTGCAGACCGGCCGGTTCGACAAGCGCCGGGGGCTGGCCGCCGGTTGATGCGGCGCGGCGGCGGCCGCGGACGCTACGACTCCCGAAAGATCGCCGTGTACGGCTCGCCGCCCGCGGTCAGGCTGCCGCGGAACATGCCCTCGACGTTGCAGTCGGTCACGATCCGACCATGCCGGTCGATCGCGATCACGCCGCCTTCCCCGCCGCGGGCGACCAGTTCCCCGTGCACGACGTCCTCCACCGCCTGATCGAGGCGCCGGCCGCCGTATCTCATCCGGGCGCAGATGTCGTGGGCGACCGCGGCGCGCAGGAACATCTCGCCGTGTCCGGTCGCCGACACCGCGCAGGCCCGGTCGTCCGCGTAGGTCCCGGCGCCGATCACCGGCGAATCGCCGATCCGGCCGTAGCGCTTCGCGGTCATCCCGCCGGTCGAGGTCGCCGCGGCGAGGTGACCGTGCTCGTCGAGCGCGACCGCGCCGACCGTCCCGACGTGCGCGAGCGGCAGCGGCGAACCGCCGGCGCCGAGCACCCGTTGCAGCTGCTGCCAGCGCTCCTCGGTGCGGAAGTACTCGTTCGGCACGAGCGAGATCCCCTGGGTGAGCGCGAACTCCTCGGCCCCCGCGCCGCTCAGCATCACGAACGGCGACCGTTCCATCACCGCGTGCGCGAGCTCGATCGGGTTCCTCACGTGCCGCAGCCCGCAGACCGCGCCGGCGCGGAGCGCGGCGCCGTCCATGATCGCCGCGTCGAGCTCGTGGTGGCCGTCGTGCGTGCACACCGCGCCGCGTCCGGCGTTGAACACCGGGTCGTCCTCCAGCACGACGACCGCGCGGGTGACCGCGTCGAGACTCGAACCGCCGCGCTCGAGGACCTTGCGGCCGGCGTCGAGCGCGGCGAGCATCCCTTCGTGATAGCGGCGCTCGCGCGCCGGCTCGATCTGCCCGCGCGCGGGCGTACCCGCACCGCCATGGACCGCAATCCCATACATCGCCGCCGCTCCTCGTCTGTTCGTTCGTGATCCGTAAGGCTATCATCCGGCGGCGATGACACAAGCCGCCGAACGCCGACCGATTCGCAGTCTCCTGATCGCCAACCGTGGCGAGATCGCGATTCGCGTGATGCGGGCGGCGTCCGAGCTCGGCCTGCGCACGATCGCAATCCATTCGCACGAGGATCGGTTCTCGCTGCATCGGACGAAGGCCGACGAGAGCTATCTGGTCGGCGAGGGCGGGTCTCCGGTCGATGCCTATCTCGACATCGCGGGGATCATCCGGGTCGCGCGCACCGCCGGCGCCGACGCGGTCCACCCGGGCTACGGCTTCCTGTCGGAGAGTCCGGAGTTCGCCGAGGCCTGCGGCGCGGCCGGGTTGGTGTTCGTCGGGCCGTCGCCGCAGACCATGCGCCGGCTCGGCAACAAGGTGGAAGCGCGTCATCTCGCGCAGGCCGCCGACGTGCCGGTGATGCCGGCGACGCCGCCGCTGCCGGCCGACGACCGGGAGTGTCTGGCGGCCGCACGCGAGATCGGCTTTCCGGCGATGCTGAAGGCGAGCTGGGGAGGCGGCGGCCGCGGGATGCGCGTCGTCGAATCCGAGGACGGGCTGGCCGGGACGGTCGCGGTCGCGCGGCGCGAAGCGAAGGCGGCGTTCGGCAAGGACGAGATCTATCTCGAGAAGCTGATCCGTCGCGCGCGCCACGTCGAGGTGCAGATCCTCGGGGACGACCATGGCAATCTCGTGCATCTCTTCGAGCGCGACTGCACGGTGCAGCGGCGCAACCAAAAAGTCGTCGAACGCGCGCCGGCGGTGTTCCTCGGCGCGGAGCAGCGCGCGGCGCTGTGCGCGGCGGCCCTGCGCATCGGCCGCGCGGTGGGCTACCGCTCGGCCGGCACCGTCGAGTTCCTGCAGGACGCGGACACCGGCCGGTTCTATTTCATCGAGGTGAATCCGCGGATCCAGGTCGAGCACACGGTCACCGAGTGCGTGACCGGCATCGACATCGTGAAGGCGCAGCTGCGCATCGCCGCCGGTGGTCGGATCGGCGACGCGACGAGCGGCGTCCCGGCGCAGGAGGAGATCCGCGTGACCGGTCACGCGATGCAATGCCGGGTCACGACCGAGGACCCCGAGAACCAGTTCGTGCCGGACTATGGACGGATCACCGCGTACCGCAGTCCGGCCGGCTTCGGGATCCGGCTCGACGCCGGCACCGCGTATGCCGGCGCGATCATCACGCGATATTACGACTCGCTGCTCGTGAAGGTCACCGCCTGGGCGCCGACGGCCGAGGAGACGATCGCGCGGATGCATCGTGCGCTGTGGGAGTTTCGGATCCGCGGTGTCGTGACCAATCTGCGCTTCCTCGATCAGCTGATCACGCATCCGCGGTTCGCGAGCGCCGACTACACGACCCGGTTCATCGACGAGACTCCCGAACTGGTCCGGATCGTGCACAAGCGGGACCGCGCCACCCGCTTGCTCGCCTACATCGGCGAGGTCATCGTCAACGGCAACGCCGAGGTGAAAGGGCGCTCCCGGCCCGCGGAGCCCGTGTTCCCGCGGCTGCCGAAGGTCGACCTGCCGGCGCCGGCGCCGGGAACCAAGCAGCGGCTCGACGCGCTCGGCGCCGAGCGGTTCGCGGAATGGATGCTCGCCGAACGTCGGGTGCTGCTCACCGACACCAGCATGCGCGACGCCCATCAGTCGCTCCTCGCGACCCGCCTGCGGACGCAGGATCTCGCGGCGATCGCGCCGTACTACGCGGCGTTGTTGCCGCAATTGTTCTCGGTGGAATGCTGGGGGGGGGCGACGTTCGACGTCGCGATGCGCTTCCTGCGCGAGGATCCGTGGGAGAGGCTCGCGGAACTGCGCGAGCGGATGCCGAACCTGCTGTTGCAGATGCTGCTGCGTTCCGCGAACGCGGTCGGTTATACGAATTATCCGGACAACGTCGTTCGCTACTTCGTCAGCCGCGCGGCGCATGCCGGGATCGACCTGTTTCGCGTGTTCGACTGCCTGAACTGGACCGAGAACATGCGCGTTGCGATCGAGGCCGTCCGCGACACCGGCCGCCTCTGCGAGGCGGCGATCTGCTACACCGGGAACCTGTCGAACCCGGCCGAGCGCAAGTACGACCTGCGCTATTACCTCGGGATCGCCCGCGAGCTCAAAGCGATGGGCGCGCACGTGATCGGCATCAAGGACATGGCGGGACTGTGCCTGCCGAGCGCCGCGGCGACATTGGTCCGCGCGTTGAAGGAGGAGGTCGGTCTGCCGATCCACTTCCACACCCATGACACCAGCGGGATCGCCGCGGCGAGCGTGCTCGCGGCCATCGAGGCCGGCGCGGATGCGGTCGACGGCGCGATCGATTCGCTCTCCGGGCTGACCTCGCAGCCGAACCTCGGCTCGATCGTCGAGGCGCTTCGCCATGGCGCGCGCGACACCGGGATCGTGCCGGGCGACCTGCGCGCGATCTCGGGGTACTGGGAGCAGGTGCGCCGCGG
Source organism: Pseudomonadota bacterium (assembly GCA_021780395.1). The sequence goes on along the minus strand of JAJXYU010000140.1, from coordinate 28,822 downwards.
CTACGTCGCGTTCGAGAGCGACATCCGCGCCGGCGCGTCCGAGGTCTACGTCCATGGAATGCCGGGCGGGCAGTACACGAACCTGCGTGAACAAGCCCGGTCGCTCGGAATAGAAGACCATCGCTGGCACGAGGTCGCCGCCGCCTATGCCGAGGTCAACGACCTGTTCGGCGACATCGTGAAGGTGACGCCGACGTCGAAGGTCGTCGGCGACATGGCGATCATGATGGTCACCAGCGGGCTGGATCGCGCCGCGGTCCTCGATCCCGAGGTCGAGATCGCGTTCCCGGAATCGGTCGTGCAGCTCTTCCGCGGGGATCTCGGTCAACCGCTCGGCGGGTTTCCGGCGGATCTGCAGCGCAAGGTTCTGAAGGGCATCGAACCGCTGCGCGACCGGCCAGGGGCGACGCTGCCGCCGGTCGACCTCGAGGCGGAGCGGGCCGCGGCGCAGCTCAAGGTCGCGCGCGTGGTCAGCGACGAAGAACTCGCGTCCTTCCTGATGTATCCCAAGGTGTTCGTCGAGTATGCGGCGGATCGTGCCCGCTTCGGGGATTTGAGCACCCTGCCGACCGCGGTGTTCTTCTACGGGATGCAACCGGGCCAGGAGATCAACGTCGATCTGGAGCGCGGCAAGACGCTGATCGTCCGCTTCGTGACCACCAGCGAACCGCACGAGGACGGTACCCGGACCGTGTTCTTCGAGTTGAACGGCCAGCCGCGGCCGATCCGCATCGCCGATCGCAGCCAGGTCGCGTCGCGACCGCCGACGCGCAAGGCCGATGCCGAGGATCCGACCCACGTGGGCGCACCGATGCCGGGCACCGTCGCGACGGTGCCGGTGCATGCCGGACAACGGGTCCGCCGCGGCGACGTGATCGTGACGCTCGAGGCGATGAAGATGGAGACCTCGGTGCGCGCCGAGCGCGATTCGACCGTGAAGGAGCTCCTCGTCCGCCCCGGTCAGCCGGTCGACACCAAGGACCTTATCGCGATCTGCGAGTGAGCGCGCCGGATCCTCAGAGCGCCGCCTCCTTAAGGTCGCGGCTCTTGTCGGCCGCCCTCGCGGGATCGAGCCGGGCGCGCGCGGCGATCAGCTTGCGCGCCGCCATGTAGTCCTTCGTGTCATCGACGGCTTCCACCGCGGTGAGTTCGCCGTCGCGCAGGTACAGGGTGCTGAAGCCGCCGCGGCTCGGATCACCGCGCGCCACGCGCTCGTCGCCATCGCCACGCAGACCGACGATCAGCAGCTTGTGCTCGTACTGGTCCGACCAGAACCACGGGATCCGGTCGTGGATCACATCGCGCCCGAGCATGTTCAGGGCCGCGGTCTTGCCCTGCTCGAACGCGTTGTCGACGCTCTCGAGGCGGATGCGGCGACCATAATGCGGCGACGGTTGATTCACGCAGTCCCCCGCCGCGAAGATCGCCGGATCCGTGGTGCGGCAGTATTCGTCGACGACGATGCCGTCGTCGACCGCGAGACCCGCGTCGGCCGCGAGGTCCGTGACCGGGAGCGCCCCGACCCCGACGATCACCAGATCCGCCGCGAGCCGGGTGCCGTCGCCGCAGACGATCGCCGCGACGCGGTCCCGGCCGTCGATCGATTCGACCCGGGTGTTGCACAGGATGCGAACGCCTCGCGCACGATGCGCCTCGGCGAAGAACTCGGAGACTGCGGGCGAGACGACGCGGGCCATCACCCGGTCGGCCATTTCGAGCACCGTCGTCTCGAGCCCGAAATGGCGGCAGGCCGCGGCCGCCTCGAGTCCGATGTATCCGCCGCCGACGATCACGGCGCGCGCGCCGGTACGCAGTTCGGCGCCGAGCGCGTTCGCGTCGTCGATCGTCCGCAGGGTGTGAATCCCCGGCAGATCCGCGCCGGCGCATGGCAGGGGGCGCGCGCGCGCGCCGAGGCACAGCAGCGCGCGATCGTAGGGGAGGCGTGTACCGTCATCGAGTTCGACCGTGCGCGCCGCCCGGTCGAGCCGGGTGGCGCGCGAACCGAGCCGCAACTCCACCCGGTGCTCGTCGTAGAACGCGCGATGCCGGAACGGCAGTCGGTCCGCCGCGAGCTCTCCGTGCAGGAACTTCTTGGACAGCGGCGGCCGCTGGTACGGCAGCTCGCGCTCCTCGCCGACGAGGACCAGTCGGCCGTCGAAGCCCTCGCGCCGCAGCGTATCGATCGCTTGGGCGCCGGCTTGGCCGCCGCCGACGATCAGGAAAGTCGTGTTCATCCGAAAACTCCATTGCCGTGCCGGGCGGCCGGCGTCGCGCGGGCCCGTGCACCATCACGGGGCGTCGCCGGGTCCGCGCGGCGGCCGTCGGCGGTATCGCCGGTTAATGATATTCTGAGTTCGAACAAGAATACTCCTCGGAGAATGGGATGAAACTGATCACCGCCATCATCAAGCCCTTCAAGCTCGACGACGTCCGCGCCGCACTGTCGGAGATCGGCGTGTCGGGCATGACCGTGACCGAGGTAAAGGGCTTCGGTCGCCAGCGGGGCCACACGGAGCTGTATCGCGGCGCCGAATACGTCGTCGATTTCGTCCCGAAGACCCGGATCGAGGTCGCCGTCCGGAACGAGCTCGTCGACCAGGTCATGGAGGCGATCGCCAGCTCGGCGAAGACCGGCAAGGTCGGGGACGGCAAGATCTTCGTGACCGAATTGCTGCGTGTCGTCCGTATCCGCACCGGCGAGTCGGACGACGCCGCGTTGTAGCGGCCGTCACCGGCTGAGACGCGCGGCTCGTGCGTCTGCTCACGGGTCTGCGGTTGCTCGGCGCGTGCGCGTTGCTGGCGGCCGCCGCCAACGCCGCATTCGCCGCGAAGTTCACCGATCGGCAGCGGACCCGGATCGAGGAACCCCGGCCCGCCGATGTGCCGAGCGACGCGCGGCTCGTCGCGAGCGGCGCGGTGATCGGCAAGATCGACATCGTCACGCGCAACATCTTCGACCTGTCGGATCCGCGCGACGACGTGCTGCTGTTTCGTCTCGCGAACCGCCTGCATATCCGCACGCGCCATTCGACGATCCGTGCGCAGCTGCTGTTTGCGACCGGACAGAAGTACCGGCCGCGCCTGCTCGCCGAGACCGAACGCAATCTGCGCAGACTCCCGTTCATCTACGACGCGCACGTCGTACCGGTGCACTACGCGCATGGCAAGGTCGAGGTCGCGGTGATCACCCGGGACGTGTGGACGCTGAGTCCCGGCGTCAATTTCAGCCGCACCGGCGGGGCGAACAACTCGAGCGTCGAACTCGCGGACTCGAACTTCCTGGGGCGCGGCAAGTCGATCGATTTCCAGCACGGGCGCAACGTCGACCGCAGCAGCAATACGCTCGAATGGTCGGATCCGAACGTGTTCGGATCGCGCTGGACGGATGCGGCCGCGTACGCCGATTCCAGCGATGGGCGGCGGCGTGCGCTGGAAATCGCGCATCCGTTCTATTCGCTGGAGACGCACTGGAGCGTCACGGCCGACGCGCAGCGGTACCAACGGGTGGTTTCGCGCTACGCGTACGGCAACATCGGCGACCAGTTCGAGGATTCGGAAGCCTCCTATGCGCTGAGCGGCGGCCTGTCGGAGGGGCTGGTGCGCGGCTGGACGCGTCGCTGGCTCGCGGGTGCGCAGTACGATCGCAACGATTTCCTCGTCGATCCGACGACGTCACTGCCCGCGCGGGTGCTTCCGGCCTCGCAGACGCTCGCGTACCCGTTCGTCGGCTTCGAGGTGATCCAGGACGACTACCGCAAGACCGGTGACCTGAACCAGATCGGTCGCACCGAGGATCTGTTCTTCGGCTTGCAGGCCGGCGTCACGGTCGGTTATGCGACCCAGGCCTTCGGCGCGAACCGCAGCGCGATCATCGTCTCCGCCAACGCGCGCAAGGGCTTCCAAATCGACCCGAGCCAGCAGTTGTTCGCGTCCACCGACATCCAGACCCGGATCGAGCGTGGGAGGTCGCGCAACCTGATCGCGGACGCCGCCGCCCAGTACTACTGGCGGTGGCTGCCCGAGTGGGTGCTGTATGCCGCGTTGTCCGGCACCGCGACCGATGCGCTCGACCCGCAGACCCAGCTCACGATCGGCGGCGACAGCGGCCTGCGAGGCTATCCGTTGCGCTACGAAGCGGGCAGCTCGAAGGCCCTGTTCACGATCGAACAGCGGTTCTATACGGACTGGTTCCCGTTCCGGCTCGTGCGCGTCGGCGGAGCGATCTTCGCGGACATGGGGCGCGCATGGGGTCCCGCGATCATCGGCGGCAACCGGCCCGGGATGCTCGAGGACGTCGGATTCGGGCTGCGCCTCGGCAACACCCGCTCCGGACTCGGCAACGTGGTGCACATCGACTTCGCGTTTCCGTTGAATGCACCGATGGGCGTGAGCCGCTTCCAGGTGCTGGTGCAGACCTTGCAGAGCTTTTGATGCGTCGTGCGAATGCGTGCCAGGGACCTCAGGAGTCGGCCCGCTTGCGGCGTCGCGACAGCAATGCGAGGAACCCGATGCAGACCGAGAAGTTGAGGACCCACCAGAAGAGCTGCCGAACGCGTCCGTGACCCGATCCGGTCTTCGGGGCACCCGTCAGTACACCCCGCAGGGTCTGCGTCGCGTCGCCGGTCCGGATCTCGAACGCGAACGCGGCCGGTCCCGCGATCGCCAGCTGCGGCGTACTGATCGAGTAGCCGCCGTCGACGGTCGCGGTCGCAGGATAGGAACGACCGCGGAACTCGACCGAGACCACGGCGTCCGTCACGGGCGCCCCGTCGAGCACGCGGCTCACGTGCATACTCAGGGTGTCGCCCCGCAGCAGCCCCACGAGCCGGTAATCCGCAGATGCCGCGACGACGCGCGCCGGCGCTGCCGCGGCGTTCGCGAGCGTCGCGACCGAAAGGGCGGACAGCCAGAACGCTGCCGAGAGCCATGCCGCCCAGCGTGAACGGGAGTACGCGCGCCTGCCGCGCCGCCGCGGATCAGCGGGGGTGCGTCCGGCGCCGTTTGCGACCGCGACCATCGGCGTCCGCTGCGGATCAGCGGCTCATCGGGCGGTCGGCGCGCGTCGACCGCCCCGCGAGATGCCGAGCACGCCGCCGCGAACGACCTCGACGATCTCGCCGAAAGCCGACAGCGTCGCGATCATCTCCGCGATCACGTCCTCGGTGCCGGCGACCTCGACGATCCAGGCGGGCTCGGTCGACAGGACCCGGCCGCCGCTGCGATTGACGACCTGTGATGCGGCGTCGGCCTGGTCGGCGGCAACCTGCAGCTTCAGCAGCGCGAGTTCCCGCGCCAGGTGATCGCCGGTCGTCATGTCCTCGACCGTGACCACGTCGACGAGCTTTTGCAGTTGGGAATTGATCTGCGCGATCACCGCATCCGATCCGGTGGTCACCAGCGTGATCCGCGAGATCGACGGATCGTTGGTCGGCGCGACGGAGAGCGACTCGATGTTGTAACCGCGGCTCGAGATCAGGCCCGTGACGCGGGTGAGCGCGCCCGCCTCGTTCTGCAAGAGAATCGCGATGAGATGACGCATGGCGACGATAGGATACGGGACGGCGGCACTTGGGCGCCAGGGCGTTAGCTGGTACGCTTCGGCGCGTGAACGCACGACACGAATCGATGAGCCCGGCACCGCATCCGCGCGCCGGCGAGGTGATGACCGGCGCCGAGATGATCGTCCAGGTGCTGGTCGACGAAGGCGTCGACACGGTGTTCGGCTACAGCGGCGGCGCGATCCTGCCGATCTACGACGCGGTGTTCTGCCACAACGAGGCGACCGGCGGGTCGATGCCGCTGATCGTGCCGGCCAACGAGCAGGGCGCGGCGTTCATGGCGGCCGGATACGCGCGGGCGAGCGGTCGCGTCGGGGTCGCGCTGGTGACCTCCGGTCCGGGCGCGACCAACACCGTGACCCCGGTGCGCGACTCGATGGCGGACTCGGTGCCCATCGTCGTGATCTGCGGGCAGGTGCCGACGAGCGCGATCGGCACCGATGCGTTCCAGGAAGCGCCGGTGCCGAGCATCATGGGTGCGGTCGCGAAGCACGTGTTCCTGGTCACCGATCCGACCCGGCTGGAGGCGACGGTGCGCACCGCATTCGAGATCGCCCGGACCGGCCGGCCCGGCCCGGTCGTGCTCGACATTCCGAAGGACGTGCAGAACTGGCGCGGCGCTTTCAGCGGTTCCGGCCACCTGCCGATTCCCGGGTATCGTCAGCGGCTGAACCGCGTCGCCGCGAACAAGCTGTCCGAGTCGGCTTGCGCCTCGCTGCTGGCCGCGCTCGAGAGGGCCGAACGGCCGCTGATCTATGCCGGCGGCGGCGTGATCAATGCTGGCGCGTCCGAGGCGCTGCGCGGCCTGGTGCACGAACTGCGGATTCCGGTCGTGACGACCTTGATGGGGATCGGCGCGATCGACACCTCGGACGCGATGGCGATGCGCATGCTCGGGATGCACGGCGCGGCGTACGCGAACTACGCCGTGGAGGATTGCGACCTGCTGCTCGCGATCGGCGCGCGCTTCGACGACCGGGTCGCCGGCAATCCGACGAAGTTCGCCGCGAACGCGAAGTTCATCGCGCAGTTCGACATCGACGTGTCGGAAGTGAACAAGGTCAAGCGTGTCCACTGGAGTCATCTGGGGGCGTTGCCGGAGGCGCTTACCGCGTTGCGGGAGGGCGCCCGTCGAGCAGGCTTCCGGCGCGATTGGTCGGCATGGCATCGGCACTGCGATCTCCTGCGGCGCACGCACGCGATGAACTACGATCGCCAGAGCGAGCGGATCCAGCCGCATTATCTGCTCGAGCAGATCAATCGCCTCACGCACGGCGAGGCGATCATCAGCACCGGGGTCGGCCAGCATCAGATGTGGGCGGCCCAGTACTTCGACTTCCGCAGCCCGCGGCTCTGGTTGACCTCCGGCAGCATGGGCACGATGGGGTTCGGACTGCCCGCGGCGATCGGTGCGCAGTTCGCTGTCCGCGACCGCATGGTGATCGACGTCGACGGCGACGCGAGCATCCGCATGAACATCGGCGAGTTGGAGACGGTGACGACCTACGGTTTGCCGGTGAAGGTCGTCGTGATCAACAACTGCGGCGATGGCATGGTCAAGCAGTGGCAGAAGCTGTTCTTCAAGGGCCGGCTGAGCGCGAGCGACAAGAGCCTGCACAAGAAGGATTTCGTGAAGGCGGCGATCGCGGACGGATTCGAGTTCGCGGTCCGGCTCGAGAGCAAGGCGGAGGTGCCGAGGGTCGTCGAGGAATTCATCCGGTTCCCCGGCCCTGCGTTTCTCGAGGTGGTCGTGGATCCGGACGCGGGGGTCTATCCGATGGTCGGGCCCGGGCAGTCGTACGACGAAATGATCACCGGCGATTTCATCGCGTCGCGCAAACCCGTCGAGGTCGTTCCGCCGGACGAATCCGAGATGTTCTGACGCGGCGCGCGATCGCGCGCCGCGCTCACCAGGCCCCGGTGTTGCCCATCGAGCGCCACGGTTCCGCCGGCGCAAGTGCCGCGCCTTTCTGCAACAGCTCGATCGAGATCCCGTCTGGAGATCGTACGAACGCCATGTGTCCGTCGCGTGGCGGGCGGTTGATCGTGACCCCGTGATCCAGCAAACGCCGGCACGCGGCGTAGATGTCGTCGACTTCGTAGGCGAGGTGGCCGAAATTGCGGCCGCCGGCATAGGTCTCGGGGTCCCAATTATGGGTGAGCTCGACCTGTGCGCTCGCGTCTCCCGGCGCCGCGAGGAACAGCAACGTATATCGTCCCTGCGGATAGTCCTTGCGCGACAGCAACTCGAGTCCGAGCGCATCGCGATAGAAGCGCAGCGACTCATCGACGTCGCTGACCCGAACCATCGTGTGCAGGTATTTCATCCGCTCGTGAGCCTCCGATCGTGCCGCCCGCGCGGGTGCGCGAGTCCGGCGGGCAAGATTAACGCATCAGCGCCACGCCCGGGGCCGCATCGGCGGGCGCCACGGCATTTCGGACCGAGGATTCCGCGCATGATCGACGAGCCGCCAGGCAGTCCATTGTTTCCAAATAACGACAATCGTGCTGTATTGCAAAAAATATTCAAGATTGTGTAATAAATCACGAAAAACATTGGATTTCTTATTTCGCCATGCTAGGTTTATCCACAGGCCGACGCGAATAGTTTTCGAGACGTCGATTCTGTGCAACAGACGACGTGCGCCGAGAAAGGCCGAGCGTGAACCACGGTTTCGTGACACGCATCCGCCATGACTGGACGTGCCGTTATGGTTTCGGCACCTGTTCCACTAAAATCCCCCGGCGTTCCCGGGGTTTTTTTTGTCCCGCGGGTGAGGAAACCTGACGATGTCCACGGTCCTGGTCACCGGCGCCTCGCGCGGCATCGGCGCCGAGTTCGTGCGCCAATATGCCGCCGACGGCTGGCATGTGCATGCGCTCGCCCGGGATCCCGGGCGCTCGACGGTACTCGCGGACGCGCGGCGCACGCACGGCGACCGCATTCGCATCCACTCGATCGACGTGACCGATCATGCCGCGATCGACGCGCTCGCGAAGGCCCTCGACGGCACGCCGATCGACGTGCTGCTCAACGTCGCGGGTGTTCTGGTCTCGAACCCGTTCGGTCAGTCGGACTACGAGCGCTGGATGAATTCGGTCCGGGTCAATCTGTTCGGACCGATGAAGGTGTCGGAAGCGTTCGTCGAGCACGTTGCCGCGAGCGAGGAGCGCAAGATCGTGACCTTGAGCAGCGTGCTCGGCTCGATCGGCGGCAATGCGGCCGGCGGAATGTACGACTACCGATCGACGAAGGCCGCGGTCAACGCGATCATGAAATCGATGAGCCTCGATCTCGCGCGGCGCCGGATCATCGCCGTGCCGATCCATCCCGGCTGGGTGCGCACCGACATGGGCGGCGCGCGCGCCGAGGTGGACGTCGCGACGAGTGTCGCCGGCATGCGCACGGTGATCGCGGGGTTGACGCCGGCGCAATCCGGCCGATTCCTGAGTTATCAGGGTGCCGAGTTGCCTTGGTGACCTGCGCCGCGCGATCGCGCCGCCCTGACGGCTAGCCGTGAAACTGCAGCAGTTGCGGTATCTCGTCGCGGTCAACGACAACGGTCTCAACATCACGGCCGCGGCAAGGCAGCTGCATACGTCGCAGCCCGGTGTGAGCCGGCAGCTGAAGATGCTGGAGGCGGAACTCGGGTTGCGACTGTTCGAGCGCGACGGCCGCGCGTTGACGCGCGTGACCGCGGCGGGCGAACGGGTCATCGGACACGCGGCCAAGATCCTGCGCGAGATGCAGAACATCCGTCATGCGTCCCAGGATCTGCGCCAGGCGGACAGCGGGAGCCTGGCGATCGCGACCACGCACACGCAAGCCCGCTACGTGCTCCCGCCGGTGATCCGCGCATTCCGGGAACGTTATCCGAAGGTGCGGCTGCACCTGCACCAAGGCACCTCGGAGCAGATCGCCGAACTCGTCGCCCGGGACCAGGTCGACTTCGCGATCGCGACCGGTTCGGAGGAACTGTTCCGCCCGCTCGTGCGGCTGCCGGTGTACCGGTGGCATCGCGTCGTCGTCGTGCCGCAGGGCCACCCGCTCGCCAGCGGCGGCAAGCTGACCCTGCGGCGTCTCGCCGAGCATCCGATCGTGACCTACGTGTTCAGCTTCAGGGGTCGTTCGTCATTGCCCACGTTGTTCGAAGCCGCAGGGTTGTCGCCGGACGTGGTGCTCACCGCGCAGGATGCCGACGTGATCAAGACGTACGTGCGGGTCGGGCTCGGCGTGGGGATCATCGCGGGCGTCGCGATCGACCGGGCGAACGATCCGGATCTCCTCGTTCTCGATGCGCGACATCTGTTCGCGGGGCACACGACCTGGGTCGGGTTCCGCCGCGGGGGTGCACTGCGCGCCTACATGTACGATTTCCTGGAAAGGCTCGCGCCGCATTTGACGCGCCGGCTGGTGCGTGACGCCGAGCGATCCGAGACCCAGGACGAGGTCGACCGGATGAGCGCGGCGATCGAGATTCCGTATCGGGGTCGGCTGTGATCGCACCGGGCGGCGCGATCCGGACGCTTGTCAGCGGCGGCCATGCGCTCTATAAAGCCGGCTCGGTGGATTCACGGGGCCGGACAGAAAGAAGCCGGGCGTTGCCCGGCTTCTTGAGATCCCCATGCCATTTTTTTGATTGATCGGGAACCGCGATCGATCGCGGGCCGTGAGAAAAAGGTCGGTCTGCCGTCTTCGCGAAGACGCCTGGATTGCGTCGATGCAACATCCTAACCCGTGATGGATCATCGATGCCAGCCTTTTGCGGGATAAAAAGCGAAAATTTATGTTGCGCAAACACGACATTTCGGTGGGGACTGGCGCCGACGCGCTGATCCGGACCCGCCGCGCCTATTTCGACGTCCGAACTGGACAGCTGCACGTGCGCACGGCGTTTCCCGCGACCGGCGGATTCGACGAGCAGGCCCCGCTCGTGTGCCTGCACGACGCCGGCGGCTCGAGCCGCGATTTCGGCGGATTTCTCGCGGCGGTCGCGGCGCGACGTTCGGTGTATGCCCCGGATCTGCCTGGCTCGGGCGAATCCGATCCCCCGGACGGCGATGCCGCGGTGAGCGCGGCGGCGGCGATACTCGACCTGGCGGCGGACCTGCGCCTGCGGCGGATCGATCTGCTCGGCGTGGGCGCCGGCGCCGGGGTCGCGATCGACGTCGCCCGCAGCGCCCCTGCCCAGGTCGGCCGGATCGTCGTGCTCGGAACGCAGGCGCTCGATCGGATCCAGGTCGCGACCCATCCCTGCCTGGTGCTTGCGTTCGACGGTACCCGCGCTCCACCGCCGTCCGGCGCGAGCACGCGTCAGCCGCAGATCGAATGGGTCGATGCGCCGGAGGTTCGCGATCGGCCGTTTTGGCTCGCGCCACAATCGCTCGCCGAACGTGTCGCGGCATTTCTCGATCACGGCTGACGCCGCCCCACACGCCGAGCCGGATGCATGCGGATCAACAAGTTCATCAGCGAGAGCGGTGCGTGCTCGCGGCGAGAGGCGGATCGATGGATCGCCGCCGGCCGGGTCTCCTGCAACGGCCGCATCGCGACGCTCGGCACGCCGGTCGAACCGGGCGACGACGTGCGCATCGACGGCGTGCCGCTCGGCGCCAAGCGTCAGCCCGTCTACATCGCGCTCAACAAGCCGGTCGGAATCACGTCGACGACGGAACCCGACGTCGCCGGAAACATCGTCGATCTGGTCGGTCACGCCGAGCGGATCTTCCCCATCGGGCGCCTCGACAAGGACTCGGAAGGATTGATCCTGCTCACCAACGATGGCGACATCGTCAACGAAATCCTCCGGGTGGAGAACGCGCACGAGAAGGAGTATGTGGTCGTTGTCGACCGCCCGATCACCCCGATGACGCTCGCGATCATGCGCAGCGGCGTGCGCATCCTCGGTCAGACCACCCGGCCGTGCCGCGCCGAGCGGATCGACGACCGACGGTTCCGGATCGTGCTCACCCAGGGATTGAACCGGCAGATCCGCCGGATGTGCTCGGCGCTCGGCTACCGGGTCCAGCAGCTGCGGCGTGTGCGTATCAGCAACATCCCGCTCGGCGACTTGCGCCCGGGCGAATGGCGACCGCTGACCGCGACGGAGCTCGCCGCCCTGCTGCCTGCCCGCTTCGCGGTGCCGTCGGCGGATCAACCCTCGCGCAACGCGTCGGCCGGAACGCCCTCGGTCCAGCGGCGCCCGGTCGTCGCGCGCCAATCCGGATCCTGCGCTTTGCCGGCGAGCCAGCGGAAGAAATCCGGCCCGCCTCCCGGCCAGTAGACCAGCCGATGGAGCACCCCCGCGGTGCTCGACTCGACGATGAGCCTGCGCCGCAGGCCGAGCGACGCGTAGTCGGCGAGACAGCGGATGCGCGGCGAGTTCTCGGCGAGCGCGTACTGGGCGAGACCGATCTGCAGACGCAGCCGATCCTCCCGTGCGTACAGGCAGACATTCGGCGGCGTCCCGCGGATCATCGCGATGCCGTGCACGATCGCGACCGGCTCCACGCTCGGCGTCCACGTTCCGTCCTCGGCATGCCACTGCAGCACCATGCGGCGTCGCCGGAAATCGATCACCGGAACCGGTGTCGTCTGCGCGTGCGGCACGCTGGGTCCCCGGTCCCCGTTCAGCGCGACCGCTGCACGGGCAATTGCGCGAACGCCCGCTCGACGATTCGCGCGGTCAGGATCTGCGGCAGGATCCGCGCGCGCCGCGACCCCGGCGTGCCGCCGTACGCGACGTACAGAGGAACGCCGGCACGGCCGAAGCTCGCCAACGCGCGCGTGATTCGCGGATCGCCGTTGGTCCAGTCCGCGCGCATCAAGGTGACGTCGCGGGCGCGCAGATAGGCGCGCACCGCCGGATCCTCGAGCACCGTGCGTTCGTCCACCAGGCAGGTGAGGCACCACCTCGCGGTGAAGTCGATGAACAGCGGACGCGCCTGTGCGCGCAGCCGCAGCACCCGCGCCGGATCGTACGGAACCCAGCCGCCGGCGACCGCCGCGCCCGCCGGGGTGGCGGACGCCCGGGCCGGCTGGTACGCGAGCGGCAGAGCGACCGCCGCGATCAGCGCCGCGATCGCGACGACCGTCGCGAGTCGGCGGACGCGACCCTTCGACTCGCGCAGTCCCCACGCGGCCAGGCCGATCAGCACCGTGCCGCCGAGCGCCGCCGCGAACCCGGTCGCGCTGGCCTGCTGCGACAGCACCCACAGCAGCCACGCGACCGACGCGTACATCGGGAACGCGAGCAACTGGCGGAACGTGAGCGTCCAAGGGCCCGGCCGGGGCAGCGCGCGCCGCATCCACGGCGCGAACGAGATCGCGACCACGGGGAGGCTGAGTCCGACGCCGAGCGCCGCGAAGATCGTCAGCGCCCGTGCCGCCGACTCCGTGAGCGCGACGCCGACCGCGGTCGCCATGAACGGCGCCGTGCAGGGCGACGCCACCAGCGTCGTCAGTACGCCCGTGAAGAACGAGCCGCGCACGCCGCCGTCCCGCGTGAGTCTCTCGCCGACGTCCGCGAACGCGCCGCCGAATTCGAAGACGCCCGACAGATTGAGCCCGACCAGCAACAGCAGATAGCTCATCAAGGTCACGAACCGCGGCGACTGGAGTTGAAAGCCCCAGCCCACCCCGGCGCCGCCGGCGCGCAACGCGATCAGGACCGTCGCGAGCGCGACCATCGAACTGACCACGCCGCCGCCGAATGCGAGTCCCTTGTGGCGCACTTCGCGCGGGTGCCGCGCGGCCTGCTCGACGAGGCTCACCGCTTTGATCGAAAGCACCGGCAGCACGCAAGGCATCAGATTGAGGATCAGTCCGCCGAGCAGCGCGAGGCCCGCGAGGGGCCACAGCGCGCCCGCATCCGACCGCGGCGGTGTCGCCGGTTCGGGCGTCGTGGATGAGGGTGCCGCGTTGCGCCCCGCCGGCGGGGCGCCCGCCGACGTGCTCCCAGCCGTGACGCGCGGTGTCGCCGTGACCGCGAGCGTCGGTGCGATCGCGAGCGCGACGCGGGATGGTGCCTTGGCACCGTCGGGCACGCTCGCGATCACGAGGCCGCGCAATGGCCCGGCGTGTGGCTGGAACCCCGGCTGCATCGAGATCTCGATCACGCCACCGTCGCGGCGGACCTGCTGGGGTGCGGAATAGTCGATCATCCCGTCTTCGTAGGGCAGGAATTGCAATGCTCGCGCCGTCGCGAGGCTCGGCCGGACATCGGCGCCGAGCCGGATCAGGATCCGGCCATCGCGCATCATGGCGCCGATCGACCCGGTCGCCGGCCGCGGCAAGGAGTCGATCGCGTGCGCGAACAAGGCCGCGGCCGCCGGATCCGGGGGAGCCGGCGTCGGCCGGGCCGGCAAGGTCAGCGTGAGCTTCGCGCTTTCGGGAATGCACACGTCCGAGCAGACGAGCCAGCTCGCGTCGGCGCGCAAGGTGACCGTGCCCGCCGGGCGCAGCGTCGCCGGCGCATGGATCCGCACGAGGTACACCGCGGTGTTCGCATACCCGAAGTTCACCAGCGGCGCGAGCACGAACCGATGCGGCGCGGGCCACTCGATCCGGCCCGCCCGGAAGCCCGCCGGCAGCGTCCATGCCAGCTGCGTCGCCCGGCCCGAGTCGCCGGGATTGCGCCAGTAGGTATGCCAACCCTTGCCGAGTTCGAGCACGAGGGCGACCCGGAACGACTGTCCGGGGCCGACGCCGCGCACCGAACTCTCGAGCCGTGCGCTCACGTTCGGCGCACCGACGACGTTCCCGGACAGCGCGAGCACCGGCGCAGCGGTGCCCGCGACGAGCATCGCCAGAAACAGTACGACGGACTTGGGCATGGTTCCGCGGCTCCGAGAGCGGCCTTACGATACACCTCGGGCCGCGCATCGGCTAATGTAGCCGATCCTCCCAGCACGAAACTACAGATGCAAGAGAACTACGTCGAGAAAATCCTGAAGGCGAAGGTCTACGACGTGGCGATCGAGTCGCCGCTCGACGCCGCGCCGCGCCTGTCCCGCCGGCTGCACAACCACGTCTTCCTCAAGCGCGAGGACCTGCAGCCGGTGTTCTCGTTCAAGATCCGCGGCGCGTACAACAAGATCGCGCAACTGTCGTCGATCACCGCCGCGCGCGGCGTGATCTGCGCGTCCGCCGGCAATCACGCCCAGGGCGTCGCGCTCGGGGCGCGTACCCGCGGGATCAAGGCCGTGATCGTGATGCCGGTGACCACTCCGCAGATCAAGGTGCAGGCGGTCGCCGATCTCGGCGGCGAAATCGTTCTGCAGGGCGAAGATTACGATCATGCGTACGACCACGCGGTGGAACTCGCGCGCGAGCGCGGGCTCGTGTTCGTGCATCCGTTCGACGACCCGGACGTGATCGCCGGGCAGGGCACGATCGCGATGGAAATCCTCCGGCAGCGGCACGGCGACGCGATCGACGCGATCTTCGTGCCGATCGGCGGGGGCGGCTTGATCGCCGGGATCGCCGCGTATGCAAAGGCGCTGTACCCGCGGATCCGGATCGTCGGGGTGCAGCCGGAGGACTCACCGGGCATGCACGATTCCTTGCGCGCGGGGCGGCGCGTCGCGATGGAGCGCGTCGGGATCTTCGCCGACGGCGTCGCCGTGCGCCGTGTCGGTGAGGAGACGTTCCGGCTCGCGCAGCAGTACGTCGACGAGGTGGTGCTGGTGTCGACCGACCAGATCTGCGCCGCGATCCAGGACATCTTCGAGGACACCCGGTCGATCGCGGAGCCGTCGGGGGCGCTCGCGGTCGCCGGGATCAAGCGTTACGTCGCGCGTGAGAACTGCGTCGACCGCACCCTGATCGCGATCAACGGCGGCGCGAACATGAACTTCGACCGGCTGCGGTACGTCGCGGAGCGCGCCGACATCGGCGCGCAGCGCGAAGCCTTGTTCGCGGTGGAGATTCCAGAGGCGCAGGGCTCGTTCCTTCGCTTCTGCGAAACGCTCGGCCGGCGCAACGTGACCGAGTTCAACTATCGCTACGGCGACGTGCGCGCCGCGCAGCTGTTCGTCGGGCTCGCGACGACGCGGGGCAAGGTCGAGCGCGACGCGACGCTCGAGGCGATCGCCGCCGCCGGATACCCGGTCCGGGACATGACCGACGACGAAATGGCGAAGCTGCACGTGCGCCACATGGTCGGCGGGCAGGCCCATGGCCTCGAGCACGAGCGGCTGTTCCGCTTCGAGTTTCCCGAGCATCCGGGCGCGCTGCTGAAATTCCTGCGGGCGATCGGCAGCGAGTGGAACATCACGCTGTTTCACTACCGCAACCACGGCTCCGACTACGGGCGCGTGCTCGCGGGGATCCAGGTGCCGCCGGCGACGCGCGAGGAGTTCGTCGCGCATCTGACGGAACTGCACTATCCGTACGCCGAGGAGACCGACAACCCCGCCTATCGGATCTTCCTCGGCGGATGAGCGGCGCCGCGCTCGAGCGGCGCGCGCTGCTGCGCGACGCGGATTTCCGCCGTTACGTGACCGCGCGCTTCCTGTCGGGGATCGCCGCGCAGATGCTCGTGATCGGGGTCGGCTGGCAGGTCTATCGGATGACCGGTCGACTGCTCGACCTCGGTTTGATCGGTTTGTCGCAATTCCTGCCGTTCTTCGCGTTCGCGCTGTTCGCCGGGCATGCGGCCGACCGGTTCGACCGGCGTCGGATCCTGTGCGGGTGCGCGATCGTGCAGGCGGGGTGCGCGGTCGCGCTCGGCGCGGCGTCCGCCGCGCGGATCGCCGGCACCGGACCGATCTTCGCGGTCCTCGCGCTGCTCGGCGTCGCGAGGGCGTTCCAGATGCCGGCGGCGCAGTCGTTCCTGCCGAACCTGGTGCCAGCCGGGGCGCTGCCGGCCGCGGTCGCGATCGGCTCCTCGACCTCGCAGGTCGCGACGATCGCGGGCCCGAGTCTCGGCGGCGCGGTCTATGCGCTCGCGCAGACGCGGTTCGGCGCGACCGACGGGGCGGGCGCGGTCTATCTCGGCGCCGCCGGATTGCTCGCGCTCTCGCTCGCGATGCTGATGCGGGTTCGACGCCGGGTCGGATCCCGGCGGCAAGGTGCACAGGCGCGAGACCTGCTCGAGGGATTGCGATTTGTCTGGCGGCGCAAACCGGTGCTCGGTGCGCTGTCGCTCGACCTGTTCGCGGTGCTGTTCGGGGGGGCGACCGCGTTGCTGCCGGCGTTCACCCGCGATGTGCTGCACGCCGGGCCCGCGCAGTTCGGCTTGCTGCGCGCCGCGCCAGGACTCGGTGCGGGACTCACCGCGCTGTGGCTCGCGATCAAGCCGATACGGCGGCGCGTCGGTCCGACGATGTTCGCGGGCGTCGCCGTGTTCGGCATCGCGACGGTCGTGTTCGGGCTCACCCATCGATTCGCGATCGCGATGGTCGCGCTGGTGGTGCTCGGCGCGAGCGACATGATCAGCGTGTTCATCCGGCACGTGCTCGTGCAGCTCGCGACGCCGGACGAGATCCGCGGCCGGGTGAGCGCGGTGAATTCGATGTTCATCGGCGCCTCCAACGAGCTCGGCGAATTCGAGTCCGGCCTGACCGCGGCCTGGCTCGGTCTCGTGCCGGCGATCGTCGCCGGCGGGGTCGCGACGCTGGTGGTCGGCGCGTTGTGGAGTGCCTGGCTGTTCCCGCAGCTGCGGCGGCTGCGTTCGTTCGACGAAATCCGCGGCTGGCGCTGAGCCGCTCGGGCGCCCGCGGTCAGGCGCCGGGATGCTCGCGCGAACCCGCGCACGCGCGGGCGAGGCACGCGTGGATTTCGGCGACGATCGACAGCGCGATGCCGGCGGGCGTGCTCGCACCGATCGCGAGGCCGACCGGAGCGTGCAAGCGGTCCGTCAACTGGTGCGCGTCGTCGCCGAGGCTCGCGAGGATCTTGTCACGCCGGCCCGCCGGACCGAGCAGCCCGACGTACGGAATCACGGTCCCCGCGAGCGCACGCAGGTACTCGCGATCCGTGTCCAGATGATGAGACATCACCACCGCGGCGTCGAACGGCGGTGCGGCGGCGCCCGTGCGCCGCTCGGCGAGGAAATCCACGATCGAGCGCAAGTCGGCCGTGCGGACCTCCCGTGCGCGCGGAAAGAATTCCGACTGGGCGTAGTGCGCGCGATGATCGGCGACGGTCACGTCCCAGTCGAGGAACGCGAACAGCTCCGCGACCGGGCGCGCATCGGGGCCCGCGCCGAGCAGCAACACCTGCGGCGGCGGTTCGACGGGCAGACGCAGCGCGTCGATTCCCGGTACGACGTCCTGATGCAGCTGCGGCGTCGCCGGCGGGCCGGGTACGCCCGCGCGGGCGCCGGCGAGGGTGCGCGCGATCCGCGCGTCGCCGTCCGGGCCGGCGCCGAACGCGGCGCCGGTGCCCTCGAACAGCCCCGAGCCGAGCGGGATGCCCGGATCGTTCGACTCGACGACCAGCAGCACCGATTCGGCGCGTCGCGCGCGAAACGCCTCGAGCATGCCGGCGAGCGGTTCCCAGCGCTCGGCGGGGTCGAGCCGCTGCAGCAGGATGTCCATCGTGCCCTCGCAACCCGACCCCAGGCCGAGGAGGTCCGCGTCGGGACCGGTCTGGTCGTAGCGCACCCGCCGCGGCTTGCCGGTGGTCGCGACCGTGCGGGCGTGACCGGCGAGATCCGTCTCGAGGCAGCCGCCCGACAGCATGCCCGAGTAGCGCTCGTCGCGGGTGAAGAGCATCTGTGCGCCGCGTTTGGTATAGGTCGATCCGATCGTATCGACGACCGTGGCCAGCACGAGCGGCTCGGATCGGTCGCGCGCGCGATCGAACAGCGGGATCAGGTGACGGATGTGCATCGCCAGGCGAAGGATACACCGGCCGTGCCGAGCGCGGATCCGGCGGCGCCTCCGCGGCCGAGCGGGCGGTTGCGCGCGCGGGGCATTCTTCGTAGAGTCGGACGATGTCCTCGACGCGCGAATCCCGTCAGCGGCTCGTGGCAATCGGCGTCGCCGCACTGATGGCAGCAGCCGCTGGCGCGTGCGGCGCGGCGGGGGTCGGAACCCCGCCGGCGCGCGCCCTTGGCGTTCCGTTCTACGGCACGCCCGGCCCCTACGACGCGATCACCGACGTCCCGGGGGTCGAAGTCGGCCAGGTCACGAAGATCCGCGGGTCTGGCGCATTGAAAGTCGGCGTCGGCCCGGTGCGTACCGGCGTCACCGTCGTGCTGCCCCGGGGCAGGCGCAGCGATGCGCCGGTGAATGCGGGTTTCTTCGACCTGAACGGCAACGGCGAGATGACCGGACAGTCCTATCTGCAGGACTTCGGGGTCGCCTACGGGCCGATCGGGATCTCCAACACGAACGCGATCGGCCAGGTGTATGCGGGCATCATGCGGTGGACGTCGCACCGCTTCGGCAGCGCGATCTGGCCGGTGGTCTCGGAAACCTGGGACGGCTACCTGAACGACATCGAAGGGTTTCACGTCCATGAGCGTGACGCGATCGCCGCGATCGACCGTGCCCACGGCGGGGCCGTCGCGCAGGGCGACGTCGGCGGCGGCACCGGGATGATCTGCTTCGGCTTCAAGGGCGGGATCGGCACCGCGTCCAGGCTCGTCACGCTGCATGGACGCCGCTATGTCGTCGGCGTGCTCGTCCAGTGCAACACCGGCTTGCGCGACACGCTGCGAATCGCCGGAGCGCCGGTGGGCCATGCGCTCGCGAACCGGTGGTTGCCCTGCTACGACCCGGCGCTCGCGCCGCCCGGCAAGCGTCCACGCTGTGAGCCCACTCACGCCGGGGGCCTTCATCGGCCGGATCAAGGCTCGATCGTGATCGTCGTCGGCACCGACGTCCCGTTGTCATCGACGCAATTGAATCGCGTCGCGCGCCGGGCGTCGATGGGCCTCGCGCGGCTCGGCTCATTCTCCGGGAATGGTTCCGGCGACTTGATCCTGTCGTTCTCGACGTCCGGCGAGGCGAACGATCCGGACCGGACGCAACCGGTCGTCGAGACCGAGATCGCGAACGGCGACATCGACGGCGTATTCCAGGCGACCGTGCAGGCGACCGAAGAAGCCATCACCAATGCGCTGGTCGCGGCGCGAACGATGACCGGGATCGATGGCTACACCGTGTACGGCTTGCCGCACGCCGAGCTCATCCGCCTCCTCGGCGAATACCACCGCCTCGCGCCGTGAGCGGCGCGCACTCAGCGCGCGGGCGGCACCAATACGATCTTGCCGACGTGGCGCTTCTCGAGGAAGGCGCGCTGCGCATCGACGATCTGCGATAGCGGATAGCGGGCCGCGACGAGCGGGCGGATCTCGCCGCGCTCGATCGCGGCGACGAGGTTCGGGAACACCTCGGGTTCGAGCACCGTGCAGCCGAGCAACCGCAGGTCCTTCAGGTACAGCGTTCGCAAGTCGAGATCGACGACCGGGCCGGCGATCGCGCCGGCGGTCGCGTAACGCCCGCCGCGCACGAGCGCCTCGAGCAGGGACGCGAACGCGGGGCCGCCGACGACGTCGACGACCACGTCGACGGACTCCGGTCCGAGCGCGGCGACCGGATTCACGTCGCGCGCGAGGGTGCGCGACGCGCCGAGCGCCGCGAGCTCGTCGGACTTCCTGGGATCGGCGACCGCGATCACGGTCGCACCCCGCCGCCGCGCGAGCTGCACGGCCGCGCTGCCCACGCCCCCCGACGCGCCGGTGACCAGCACGGTGTCCGTGGCGCCGACGCCGGCGCGGGTCAGCATGTTCTCCGCGGCCGAGTAGGCGCATGGGAACGACGCGAGCTCGGCGTCGTCGAGCGGGCTGTCGATCCGGTGCGCATGCCGCGAGGGGACGCGCGCGAACTCGGCGAACGCGCCATCGCACTCCGAGCCGAAGTAGATCGCGCCACGCGGATCGCTCGCCGGTGCCGTTCGGAACACGGGCTCGACCAGCACGCGCTCGCCGATCCGCGATGCGGCGACGCCGTTCCCGACCGCGACGATGCGTCCGCAGGCATCGGCGCCCTGGATCCGCGGGAATTGGAGCGGAGTGCCGGTCCATCCGGAATCCGCCGCGCGCGCGGCGTCCAGGCCGCGCGCGGCCGCCGCCGGCGTCGTTCCCTCGGTGACCGCCCGCGAGTACCACGCGGTCCGGGTGTTGATGTCGGTGTTGTTCACGCCGGCCGCGCCGATCCGGATCAGGACCTCGTCGTCACGCGGCGCGGGCACCGGCACGTCCTCGTGCCACTCGAGCCGGTCGTACCCGCCGTGGCCCGTCAACAGCACGGCGAACATCGTCTTCGTCGTTTTCGTCGTCATCGGCGAATCATGCCACTTTTCCCGCGATCGCGCGTGCGAGGACCGGCGTCAAGAGCCGATACAACGCGAACACCGCGACCGGCGCGACCACGAGCCAGGCGAGCGTCGCCTGCAAGGTCGCGACACCGAGCGCGGCGGTGACGTGGCCCGGTCCCGCCGCGAGCAATGCCCTCCCTGCACTGACCGTCAGCGGCAGGCGTGGCGACCGCGTCAGCCATTCGCCGAGTCGCAGGAACGGCAGCCACAGCAGCCATTGAGTCGGCGCCATCGCGGCCTGTGCGACCTGGATCGCCGCGAGGTTGAGCCGATACCGCACCGCGATCGCGACGCACAGCACGGTCGACACGCCGAGCACCGGGATGTTGCCGATGACCAGTCCGAGCGCGACGCTGAGCGCGAGTTCCCGTGCGCTCACGCCCTGCCGGAGAAGTCTGCGCATCGGCTCGATGCACCGGTCGCGGATCATCCGTCGCATCGCCGCTCCGGCGCCGGTCCGAGTTCAACATCGCCGCCGTCGGCGTACGCTTGATGGCGCCGCGCCGCGGTGAATGCCACCAGCAGCGCGACGACCAGCAACGGGTTGGTGATCTCCGCGCGGTGGGGCGGGGTCCACAGCCGCGCGAGTTCGACCGCGACGCTCGCGAGGAACGCGAACCAGAACGCGGTCGACGCTCGGCGCAGCGCGATCGTCAGCGACCAGAGCAACGCGCCCTCGAGGAACAGCGTGTCGAGCAGCGGCCGATAATCCCGCGACGCGAGCAAGGTGCCCGAGAACGGAACCCAGTGGAACGCCCCGAGCTCGGCGGTCCGCGGCGTCGGCCACGCGTTCGTCGCGATCATCACCGCGACGCACGCGGCGACCGTGATCCAGGCGCGCGTGCGGCGCGGCCAGCGCATCGAGAGCAGCGTGAGCGCCGGTACGACGCACCACGCCAGCAGCTCCTCGAGGCTGCGACGCTCATCGCCCAAGAGGGATTGATCGAGCGCGGTCAGCCCGATCAACGCGGCGAGGATCGGCAGCACCCACGGTCGTCGCCAGATCTGCCGAACGCATTCGGCGATGATCCACCAGGTGCCGAGCGCGACACACGCGCTCGCCGCGCGCAGCGCGTGCGAGGTCTGCAGCGTCGCGAGCAGGCGACCGAGCGACGCCGCGCGGTGCGCGGGGACGTAGGGCGCGAAGGCGCCGATCAGCCAGATCGCGAGGAGGCTCGCCGGAACCAGCGGCGGACGCGGATGGCGCAGCCCCCGCAGGGTCCCGCGCTCGCCGATGCGCAGATACATTGCGGCCGCGATCGCGCCGGCCGACGCGCCGGCGGTGTTCCAGATCCAGTCGTACACGTTCGTCACGCGATGCGGCGTCAGCGATTGAGTGAGTTCCAGCAGCATCGACAGCGCCGAGCCGAACACGGCCGCGAGCGCGGTGCGACGCTCGCGGCCGGCGCCGCCGAGGCTCAGGCGACAGACGGCACCGAACGGCAGGTAGAGCAGGAAATTCGCGATCAGGTCGGCCCGGTAATGGATGTGGGCGGTCAGGAGCGCGAGCCGGCGATGCCACTCGGGCGGCGTCGGGATCCGGAATTCGAGCGGGTACAGCGAACCCCAGGCGATCAGCAGCGCGACGCCGAGCGCGAGCCAGCGTGCGGTCGAGCGCGGGTCCGGCGCCGTGCGGGGTCGGCGCGCGACGGGATCGCTCATCGCGGACGGACCCGCCGCGTCGGCTCGGCACCGTACGGATCGTCGGGCCAGTAGTGTTTCGGGTAGCGTCCCTTCAAGTCCCTCTTGACCTCATGGTAGGTGCACCTCCAGAAGTTCTCCAGGTCGCGGGTCACCTGGACGGGGCGTCCCGCCGGGGACAGCAGCTTGAGCAGCAAGGGCATGCGTCCTGCGGCGATGGTCGGCGTCGTGCCGAGACCGAACAGTTCCTGCAGCCGCACCGAAACGGTCGGGACCTCGCCGTCCTGATAGTCGATCGGCACGTTCGAACCACTCGGAACGCGCAGGTGCGTCGGCGCCTCGCGCGCGAGCACGACCCGCTGACCGTGCGTCAAGCGGCTCTCGAGCGCGCGTGCCCAGTCGACCCGCGTCAGGTGTTCGCGGCGGGCGCAGCCCGCGATCCATGGCGTCACCCACGCCTCGAGGCCGGCTTCGAGTGCCGCGTCGCCGAGATCGGGCCACGGGTCGGGCGCCGGGACGCCGAGGCGGCCGAGCAGCGCGACGCGGGCCTGCCATTGCCGCAGGTCCCGGGTCCACGGCAATGCGCCGATGCCGAGGTCGCGGATACCGGTGATCATGGCCGCTGCAATCGCCTGCGGATCGGCGTCGGGGATCTCTGCGCTCGACAGCAAGATCGCGCCGAGAAGTCGATCGCGTCGCGCGCGGACCGCCTGCTCGCGGCGATCCCAGACGACCTCGGACCGTTCCTCGATCTGCGAGGCGAACAACCGATCGAGGTCCTCCCGCTCGATCGGCGCGGCCAGCTGTATCCGCGCGTCGCGCTCCGCTGCGTCGAGCTGCGCCGCAACCAGATAGGTCGCCTTCGCGAGGGTCTGCGGTCCGATGAACACCGCGCCGCGGCCGTTCGCGAGCAAATACCGTCCGTCCCCGCCGCGGCTGCGGGCGATCCGGTCGGGGTACGCGAGCGCGAGCAGGATCCCCGCGGCGCGATCGCGATCCACCGCGTCGGGCGCGCCGCCGAGCCGTCGCCGCCAGCGAGCCGCCGCGTGCAGCGCGGCCGAGGCCGCGCGCGAGTCGATGCTCGCCCCGGATCGAGCGGCCGCGTCGGGGTCGGCGAGCGCGGCGAGCGCGCTGCGCACGTCCGCATCGCGCGCCCCCGGGGAAGCGCGCACGACGGCTCGCTCGCTGAGCACCGCGGCGAGATCGCACGCGAGTCCGACCGCCCGCATCGCGACGGCCCTGTCCAGCATGTGCGCGAGCCGGGGATGCGCGCCGAGCGCCGCGATCGCGCGACCGTGGGCGGTGACGCGACCGGTGGCGTCGATCGCGTCCAGACGGCGCAGCAGATCGCGCGCTTGGGCGAGATGCGCCGGTGGCGGCGGATCGAGCCAGCGCAGCGACTGCGCGTCGATCGCGCCCCAGGCGGCGAGCTCGAGCGCGAGCGGTGCCAGATCCTCGTTCAGGATCTGCGGTTGCGCATGCGGCGCGAGCGCCGCGTGGGTGCTCTCCGACCAGAGCCGGAAGCACACCCCGGGACCCGTGCGCCCGGCCCGCCCGCGGCGCTGATCGGCCTCGGCTTGCGAGAGCTTCGTCGTCACCAGGCGACTCATGCCGCTCGCGGGATCGAACTGAGAGCGGCGCGCGAGGCCGCTGTCGACGACGATCCGCACCCCCTCGATCGTCAGGCTGGTCTCGGCGATCGAGGTCGCGAGCACGATCTTGCGGATGCCCGGCCCGGCTCGCGCGAGCGCTGCCTCCTGCGCGGCCGGATCGAGATCCGCGTACAGCGGCAACACGCGCGTGCCGCGCGGCAGCGTCCGCTCGCCGAGCAGCCGCCCGACGCGGCGGATCTCCGCGGCACCGGGCAGGAAACACAGCGCGTCGCCGTCTTCGGCGGCGAGCGCCGCGACCAGGGTCTGCGCCGCCTGCTCCTCGAGCGGCGCGTCCACGCGGCGCGGCAGGTACTGCGTGCGCACCGCGAACGGCCGGCCGGTCGCGGTCACGGTGGGCGGCGCGTCCAGCAGGCGCGCGAGCGGTTGCGTCTCCAGCGTCGCCGACATCACGATCACGCGCAGGTCCGGCCGCAGGTTCTCCTGGACGTCGAGCGTGAGCGCGAGCCCGAGGTCGCCGTGCACGCTGCGTTCGTGAAATTCATCGAACACGACGCATCCCGTGCCGGCGAGCGCGGCGTCGTCCTGGATCATCCGTGTGAGGATCCCTTCGGTGACCACCTCGAGCCGGGTCGCGCGCGAGACCCGCGACTCGAGACGGGTGCGGTAGCCGATGCGTTCGCCGACCCGTTCGCCGGCGAGCTGCGCGATCCGCGTCGCGATCGCCCGCGCCGCCAGCCGCCGCGGCTCGAGCATCACGATCCTGCGCTCGGCGAGCCAGCCGGAGGCGAGCAACGCGAGCGGCACGATCGTGCTCTTGCCGGCGCCGGGCGGCGCTTCGACGATCAATCGATTGCGCTCCTCGAGCGCGCCGGCGATCGCCGGCAACACCGACCCGATGGGCAAGCCGGGCAGCGCGTCGCGGATCCGTTCGTGCAGGCTCAAGGGAGTGGTTTCGCAGCTTCGGTCATTCGGGTCGCGCGCGATACTGTACCGTGAACGCGCGCCGAGGTGCGCGCGCGACCGATCCTGTTAGAATGCGCGGGACGGGCCTGTAGCTCAGTCGGTTAGAGCAGGGGACTCATCGACGGTAAGACGGTGCCTTCGCGTCGCGAGGCGCGAAGTGGACGGGATGAATTCAGGGAACCCTTAGCGGTACGGCCGATGGCAACCCTGAGCCAAGCCGGCGGTACACCGCCGGAAGGTGCAGAGACTACCTGAGCGCTGCAGTCGCGCTTAATGACAGGCGAGAGCGTCCCGCACCCCATGTGGGTGAAGAGATAGTCCACTCCCGCCGGAAACGGTGGGGCGAAGTGAATCCCTTGGTCGTCGGTTCGAGTCCGACCGGGCCCACCATCACGACCGGACCGTGGCCGCATCCGCGAGGGTGCGGCGCGGATCGATCACGAGCGGGAGATCGAAATGACCAACCATCGCGCGCGGCTGATCGGACGACCAGCGCGCCTCGCCGCCTGTGCGGTGGCGCTCGCGCTCGCGGGCCGCACCATTTCCGCGGCGGTGCCGGAACAGGCGCTCGACACCAGCGGCAGGCCGGCCTCGCTCGCGTCGCTCGCGGGGCTCCGGCCGGTAACTGCCCGGCACGCGATGGTCGTGACCGCGCAACATCTCGCGACCGACGTCGGCTTGAGGATCCTGCGACAGGGCGGCAACGCGGTCGATGCGGCCGTCGCGGTGGGCTACGCGCTCGCGGTCGTGCACCCATGCTGCGGCAACCTCGGCGGCGGCGGCTTCATGATGTTGCACCTGGCGACCGGAAAGAACGTGTTCCTCGATTTTCGGGAGACGGCGCCCCTCGCGGCGACCGCGAACATGTATCTCGACGCCGCCGGGAACGTCGTTCCCGGCCGCAGCACCCGCAGCTACCTCGCGGTCGGCGTGCCCGGCACCGTGATGGGCCTCGATACGGCGCTCGCGAAGTACGGGACGATGAAGCTCGCGCAGGTCATTGCTCCCGCGATCCGGCTCGCCCGCGACGGTTTCGTTCTGTTGCCGGGCGACGCGGCGATCCTCGACCGCCGCGCGGCCGAATTCGCGCGGCAGCCGAATGTCGCGGCGATATTCCTGAACCATGGGAAGCCGTATGCCGCGGGCGAGCGCCTGGTGCAGCCGCAGCTCGCGCGCACGCTGCGGTCGATCGCGCGTCACGGAACCGACGCGTTCTACCGCGGACCGATCGCCCGCGCGATCGTCGCCGCGAGCCACCGGCATCACGGGATCCTGACGATGCGCGACTTCGCCGATTACCGGGTCCGCTGGGACCGGCCGGTGAGCTGCGATTACCATGGGTACCGGTTCGTCTCCGATCCGCCGCCGAGCTCCGGCGGCGCCACGATCTGCGAGATCCTGGGGATCCTGGCGCCCTATCCGCTCGCGCAGTGGGGGTACGGGTCCGCCGCGAGCATCCACTATCTGGTCGAGGCCGAACGCCGCGCGTTCGCGGATCGCAACAGCGACCTCGGGGATCCCGCGTTCGTGCACGACGACGTCGCGCAGCTCCTGTCGCCGGCGCACCTCGCGGCGCTGCGCGCGACGATCCAGCCGGAGGCCGCGACGCCCTCGACGGCGATCCGGGGGCACCTCGGCGCGACCGAGGGCAACGATACGACCAACTTCTCGATCGTCGATGCGCACGGTAACGCGGTCGCGGTCACGTACACGATCAATTATCTGTTCGGCAATGGACGGATCGCCGGCGACACCGGGTTCTTCCTGAACAACGAGATGGACGATTTCACCTCGAAGCCGGGCGTCGCGAACAGCTTCGGCCTCGTCCAGGGCGTGAGCAATGCGATCCAGCCGGGCAAGCGTCCGCTCTCCTCGATGGCGCCGTCGATCGTGCTCCGGGGCGGGAAGCTCTTCATGGTCACCGGCAGTCCCGGCGGATCGACGATCATCTCGACGGTGCTCGAGAGCTTCCTGAACGTCGTCGACTTCAAGATGAACATCCAACAATCGGTCGACGCGCCGCGCGTGCACCAGCAATGGTATCCGGACGTCGTGTTCGTCGAACCGGGCCTGCTGTCGGCGCCGGTGCGGGCGCGGCTCGAACGGATGGGGTATCGCTTCAAGGTGATCCCGTCGTGGGGCGCGGACGAGGCGATCCTGGTCGATCCGCGGTCCGGCGTGCTCGAGGGAGCGAACGACCGGCGGCGGCCGGCCGGCCTCGCGGCCGGCTACTGATCGACCGGGGCGGGCCGGTGGCACCGCGAACCCCGCAGGAGCGCCTCGGGCACCCGAGCGGACTGTGGATGCTGCTCGGCGTCACGGTCGGCGTGAACTACGCGTTCTACGGTTTTCGCGCGTTCGTCGCGCCGTACCTCGCGGGCGCGTTCTTCGGGCACGAGGCGCCCGGCCTCGCGATGCGGGATGCGAACCTGCTGACCGCCGGCGTCGGCTCATTACTGTACGCGACCCACGTCGTCGGCGGCTGGATCGCCGACAACGTGCTCGGCGAGGCGCGTGCGCTGCGCACTGCGTTGTGGATCGAGACGCTCGCGCTCGCGTCGATGTCCTGGCCGAGCCGCGACGGGTTCCTGTTCGGGCTAGCGTTGTACGTGCTCGGCGCCGGTCTCAGCATTCCGCTCACGGTGTTGATCGGCCGCAACTACGGGTCGGACGATCCGCGCCGCGACGCCGGTTACACGCTGTTCTACCTGGCGATCAACCTTGGCGGGTTCATCGCGCCGTTCGTCTGTGCCGACTGGATCGGCGGCCATTTCGGTTATCGATATGGATTCATCGCCGCGAGCGCGGGCGTCGCGTTCGCAGCGGCGCTGTTCGAGTGGCGCGGGGGGCCGCTCGCGGCCCGCCAACCGCGCCCCCGATTCGGCGGCCGCGCGGCCTTGCCGCTGGTGCTCGCCGGCTTGCTCGCCGCGCTCTATCCGACGAAACTCCTGCTCGAACATCCGCATTGGCTCAACGGCGTGGTCGACGGCCTGCTCGGCCTGCTGGTCGCGTATTTCGTGGTGAGCGCGATCCGTCGCGGCGATCGGGTGCAGGCCGAGCGGTACGTCGCGATGCTGCTGCTGTTCGGCGCGAACATCGCGTTCTGGGCGCTGAGCTTCCAGGGTGCGACGTCGCTCAATTTCTTCGCGCGGGACTTCGTCGCGGCGCCGTTCGACTTCACGGTGTTCCAGTCGCTGAATCCGCTGTACATCATGCTGCTCGCGCCGTTGCTCGCGCTGCTCTGGCCCTGGCTCGGGCACCGCGGCTGGGATCCGTCGACGCCGCGCAAATTCGGCATCGGCCTGGTGTTCGTCGCGCTGTCCTACGTGCTCGTGTACCGGGCAGCCGCGCACGTCGCGCTCGAGGGGGGGCGGGTCTCCTGGGTCGCGCTCGCGCTGTGCTATCTCCTGCAGACGATCGGCGAACTCGCGCTCTCGCCGATCGGTTACGCGATGGTCACGCGACTCGCGGCGCCCGAGGAGGCTTCGCTCGCGATGGGCGGATGGTTCTTCGGGATCGCGATGGCGTATCAGCTCTCCGGGCGCATCGCGGCGATGACCACGAGCGGTGCGGCGACGGGGATCGCCGGTTATGCGCAGGTCTACCGGGATCTGTGGCTGGTCGGTCTCGCGATCGCCGCCGCCTATTTGATCGCGGCGCCGCGGATCGCGCGGCTGATGCACGGCGCACGCTGACGGCGTCCGGCGCGCGGGCCC
>JAJXYU010000054.1 GCA_021780395.1 Pseudomonadota bacterium | reverse complement strand
CGCGGCCCATGCGGGCGCGGTGGTCTGCATGCTCGGCATCGCGGCCGGGCCGCGACCGGTCGCGATCCTGCTGATCTACGTCTACCAGGCGCTCACCGGCGCGGCATCGCCGGGCGTGTTCGCGATCCCGCAGATCCTCGCCGGGCCGCGGGCGGCGGGACGCTGGGTCGGGGTGCAGAACTCGATGGGCAACTTCGCGGGTGTCGTCGCGCCGGCCGTGACCGGCTTCCTGATCGCCGCGACGGGGAACTTCACGCTGGCGTTCGTGATCGCCGCCGCGGTCAGCTTGCTCGGCCTCTATGGCTGGCTGGTGATGATCCCCCCGATCGCCGAACTGAACTGGGAAACGCCGCCGTCGACCGCCGGCGACGGCTGACCGCGCCGCTAATAGCCGCGCGTGTAGAGATACGCGACGACGCCGGCCGCGACGAGGCAGTAGATGCCGAACAGATGCCAGCGTCCGCGCTCGAGCCAGCCGCTCAGCCAGCGCAGCGCGAGCAACCCGGCGACGAACGCGACCACCATGCCGAGGATCGACAGGCCGATGACCGAGCTGAAGTCGAGGCTCGGATGACGTTGCTTCATCTGCATCAATCGCCACAGCTCCCGGACCACCACGGGCGGGGTGAGCACGACCGCGAGCGCGAAGCTGAACGCCTCGGACCGCGCCTTGGAGATGCCGAGCAGCATGCCGGCCGAGATCGTCGCGCCGGAACGCGAGAAACCGCGAAAGGGCAAGCACAGCCCTTGCATGGCGCCGATCAGGCCGGATTCGCGCAGGTCCGGATCGCGTTCGGCCGCCCCGCCGCCTCGCTGGCGCCGGTCCCGGAGTCCGGTCACGAGTATCAGCAGGCCGCCGACGAGCAGTGCCGGCGCGATCCACTCCAGATGGCTGAACAAGTCCTCGATCTGGGCATGCGCGACGTTGCGCAGCACGGTCTTCTCGATGAGCTTGATCAACGCCTCGCCGACGATCGCGGTGATCACCGTCGCGACCACGATCGGACCGGTGATGCGCTTGAACGACGCCAGGTCCTTCAGGTAGGTCGCACGCCATTGGCGCCAGAAATACACCATCACGGCGAACATCGTCCCCGTGTGCAGCATCACGAGCAGCAAGGTCAGCGGCGGTGACGACGGATCGAGCCCCATGAGTTCCTCGGCGATGACCACGTGCGCCGAACTCGATACCGGCAGGAGCTCGGCCATGCCTTGGATGAACGCGAGGATCACGATGTGGAAGATGGTCATTCGGTCGTCGACCGGCGCGCGCCGATCCCTCATGCGTTGAACAGCGGCGGATTGTACCTGCGCGATCTCGATTTACGCGATCCGGAGCGATGCGACGCGCGGCTATAATGCGGCTCCGGCGGCGCCTTGCCGCCGAAGCTCCCCGCCCCGCAGGGTCCCTGACAGGATGACATGACGATGACCAGCTTGTTCGATCCGATCCGATTCGGTGCTATCGAAGCCGCAAACCGCGTGGTGATGGCGCCTTTGACACGCGACCGCGCGGGTCCGCACCAGGTGCCGACACCGCTGATGGCGACCTACTACGGCCAGCGCGCGAGCGCCGGTCTGATCGTGTCCGAGGCGACGCAGATATCCCCCGGCGCACAGGGTTACCTCGACACCCCGGGCATTCACAGCGCCGAGCAGGTCGAGGGCTGGCGGCGGGTCTGCGACACGGTGCACGCCAAGGGCGGCAAGATGGTGCTGCAGCTGTGGCACGTCGGTCGCATCTCCCACGTGTCGCTGCTGCCGGGCGGCACGCAGCCGGTCTCGAGCACGTCGCGCCCGGCGCGCGCGAAGACCTTCACCGCCAACGGTTTCGAGCCGGTGTCGCCGCCGCGCGCGCTCGATCGAGCCGAGATCCCGGGCGTCGTCGAGACCTATGCGCGGGCCGCCCGCAACGCGATCGCCGCCGGGTTCGACGGCGTCGAGGTGCACTCCGCCAACGGCTACCTGCTCGAGCAGTTCCTGCGCGACAGCGTCAACGACCGCGATGACGAGTACGGCGGCTCGATCGAGAATCGCGTGCGCTTCCCGGTCGAGGCCGTGGCCGCGGTGGTCGCGGCGATCGGCGGGGGCCGGACGGGCTTGCGCATCTCGCCGGTGAGCCCGGTGAACGATGCCGGCCAGGACAGCGACCCGCAAGCGTTGTTCGCGCACTATCTGGATCGGCTCGCGCCGCTGCAGCTCGCGTATGTGCACGTGATCGAAGGGGCGACCGGCGGTGCGCGCGATGTCGCGCCGTTCGACTTCGAGGCGCTGCGACGCCGCTTCAAGCAGGCGAATCCCGGCGCGGCCTGGGTCGTCAACAACGGCTACACGCGCGCGACGGCGCTCGATGCGGTCGCGCAGGGCCGGGCCGACATGGTCGCATTCGGCAAGCCGTTCATCGCGAATCCGGATCTCGTGCACCGCTTGCGGATCGACGCGCCGCTGAACACGCCCGTCATGGCGACGTTCTACGGCGGCGGCGCGCAAGGATATACCGACTACCCGGCGCTGCCGGACGCCGCCGCGGCCTCATGATCGGCCGCGGCGGGCGCGCAGCCACGCGGATTCTCCGCGACCCGCCGCTCCTGTAATCTGACGGCCCCGACGTCATCGGGGAGGAGCGGGTATGGAACTCGGGATTCGGGGCAGGCGCGCGATCGTGTGCGCATCGAGCCGTGGGCTCGGCAAGGGCTGCGCGCTCGCGCTCGCCGAGGCAGGCGTCTCGCTGGTGATCAACGGGCGTGACCCGTCCGTGCTCGAGGAGACCGCGGCCGAGATCCGCCGGCTGCACGGCGTGCCGGTCGTACCGGTCGCGGCCGATCTCGCCGACCCGGCGGGGCAGGCGGCGCTGCTCGCCGCGTGTCCGGAACCCGACATCCTCGTGAACAACAACGGCGGTCCGCCGTTCCGCGATTTCCGCGAGCTCGATCGCACCGCGATGGTCGCCGGCGTCACGATGAACATGCTGACGCCGATCGAGCTCATCCAGAAGGTGATCGACGGGATGAGCGCGCGCGGCTTCGGCCGCATCGTGAACATCACCTCGGTCAGCGTGAGGATGCCTCTCGCCGGGCTCGATCTGTCGAGCGGCGCGCGCGCCGGCCTCACCGCGTTCGTCGCCGGCATCGCGCGCACGGTCGCGCATCGCAACGTGACGATCAACAATTTGTTGCCGGGCAGCTTCGATACGCGCCGGCTGCGCCAGGGCATCGCCGCGTCCGCCCGCCGCCGCGGCGCGACCGAGGCGGCGGTCGCCACCGAGGACATGGCCGCGATCCCGGCGAAGCGATTCGGGACGCCGGAGGAGTTCGGCCACGCGTGCGCATTCCTGTGCAGCCAGCGCGCCGGCTACATTACTGGGCAGAATCTGTTGATCGACGGCGGCGCGTTCCCGGGCGCGTTCTGAGGCGTCCGGTACCGCGGCCGCCGGATCAGGCCGGACCGACGATCGCCGACCGGTCGACGGCCTTGACGTCGGTAAAGCCGCAGAACGCCATGGTCAGGTCGAGCTCGTTGCGGATCAGCTCGAGGCACCGGCGCACGCCGGGTTCGCCGAGCGCACCGAGACCGTAGAGGAACGCGCGGCCGATCAGGGTTCCGCGCGCGCCGAGTGCGAGCGCCTTCAGCACGTCCTGTCCGCTGCGGATGCCGCCGTCCATCCACACCTCCATGAGCGATCCGACCGCATCGACGACCGCCGGCAGCGCCTCGATCGTCGACGGCGCGCCGTCGAGCTGGCGGCCGCCGTGATTGGACACGATCAACGCGTCGGCACCGGTCTCGGCCGCGAGACGGGCATCCTCGGCATCGAGGATGCCCTTCAAGATGAGTTTCCCGCCCCAGCGGCGCTTGATCCACTCCACGTCCTTCCAGCTGAGGTGCGGATCGAACTGGGTGTTCGTCCACGCGCTGAGCGAGGCCATGTCCTCCACGCCGCGCACGTGTCCGACGATGTTGCCGAAGCTGCGCCGCGGCGTGCGCATCATCCGCCAGCACCAGCGGGGCTTGGTCGCGAGATTCACGAGGTTGCGCACCGTCGGGCGCGGCGGGGCCGACAGGCCGTTCTTGAGGTCCTTGTGACGCTGACCGATGATCTGCAGGTCGAGGGTGAGCATCAGCGCGGAGCATCCGGCCGCCTTCGCCCGGTCGATCAGCCGCTCGACGAAGTCCCGATCCCGCATCACGTAGAGCTGGAACCAGAACGGCGCACGGGTGTGCGCGGCGACGTCCTCGATCGAGCAGATGCTCATCGTCGACAGGGTGAACGGCACGCCGAACGCGGCGGCGGCGCGCGCGGCGAGTATCTCGCCGTCCGCGTATTGCATCCCGGTGAGCCCGGTCGGCGCGAGCGCGACCGGCATCGCGACGTCCTGGCCGATCATCCGGGTGCGCAGCGATCGATCGGCGATGTCGACCGCGACCCGCTGGCGCAGTTTCAGCCGGGCAAGGTCCGCGCTGTTCGCGCGATAGGTCCCTTCGGTCCAGGATCCCGAATCGGCGTAGTCGTAGAACATCCGCGGTACGCGACGGCGCGCGAGCCTCTGCAGATCCTCGTTGCACGTGATCACGCCCATCGCGGCCCCTTATCGATCCCGCCCGTTGCGGGTGGTGCGGTGCCGCCAGTGTAGCGAAGTCCATCTCCGGTGCGCTGCCCGGCCGCCGCCTGCGCACGGCGCCCCTTGCCCGGAAAAGTCGGCCGGTGCATCCTGCACGTCGAACCACCCGAGGATCCATCGTAATGAGTGAAGCCGAATCGACTCTCGTCCGTCGCGGCGGTGCGCGAGCCGCGCGCCGCGCCGCGCGCGCCGCGCCGTTGCCCGACAACCTGCGGCCCGTCTCGCCGGGGATGCGGGGTGGACGCTACCAACCACTCACGGACGCGGACGTGGTGCGGATTCACCGTGCCGCGCTCGACGTGCTCGAGCAGATCGGCCTCGCCGACGCGACGCCGTCGGGCGTCGAGTACATGACCCGCGCCGGCGCGCAGCTGACGCCGCAAGGACGCCTGGTGTTCCCCCGGGCCCTCGTCGAGGACACGCTCGCGAAGGCCGGACGTCGCTTCGTGCTGTACGGTCAGGATCCGAAGCACGATCTCGAGCCCTGGGACAATCGCGTGTACTTCGGCACCGCGGGCGCGGCGGTGCACATCGTGAACGCGAAGACCGGGGAGTATCGCGATTCGACGACCCGGGATCTCTATGACATCGCGCGCGTCGTCGACACCCTCGAGCACCTGCACTTCTACCAGCGATCCGTCGTCTGTCGGGACCTCGTGAACCCGATGGAGATGGACGTGAACACTGCCTATGCGTGCGTCGCCGGCACGACCAAGCACGTCGGTACGAGCTGGGTCCGTCCGGAGCACCTCGAGGCGAGCCTGGAGATGTTCCACTGGATCGCCGGCGGCGAGGACCAATGGCGCGCCCGCCCGTTCGTCAGCCAGTCGAATTGTTTCGTCGTGCCGCCGCTGAAGTTCGCCTACGACGCGTGCCTGTGCCTCGAGATGGCCGTGCGCGGCGGAATGCCGGTGCTGCTGCTGTCGGCCGGCCAGGCCGGCGCGACCGCGCCCGCGGCGCTCGGCGCGGCGCTCGTGCAGGAAGTCGCCGAATGCCTCGCGGGTCTCGTCTATGTGAACGCGATCAAGCCGGGCGCGCCCGCAATCTTCGGCACCTGGTGCTTCGTGTCGGATCTGCGGACCGGGGCGATGTCGGGCGGCAGCCCCGAGCAGGCGCTGCTGTCGGCCGCGAGCGCCCAGCTCGCGCGCTACTACGACCTGACCGGCGGCACCGCCTCGGGGATGAGCGATGCGAAACTGCCCGACATCCAGTCCGGCTACGAGAAGGCGTACAACCACGCGTTGGTCGGCAACGCCGGCGCGAACCTGATCTACGAGTCGGCCGGCATGCTCGCGAGCCTGCTCGGTTTCAGCATGGAGAGCCTGATCATCGACAACGACATCATCGGCGCGGTGCAACGCACGATCAAGGGCATCGACGTCAGCGACGAATCGCTGTCGATCGAGACCATCCGCAAGGTGTGCATCGAAGGACCGGGACATTACCTGGGCGCCGATCAGACGCTGCAACGGATGCAGCGGGAGTATGTCTACCCGGCGGTCGGCGACCGCACCAGTCCGAACGAGTGGGTGAGCCAGGGCCGGCCGAGCATCGTCGAACGGGCGACCCGCAAGCTCGAGTCAATCCTGTCGACCCACTTCCCGACGCACCTGCCCGACGCGATCGACTCGGCGATCCGCGAGCGGCTGCCGATCCGGCTGCCGCGGGAGGCGATGCGACCGCCCGGACACGGCTGAGCACGGGTCGGTCGGGCTCAGGCGACCAGCTGCATGAGCGGCCCGCGACCGAACTCGGCGTCGACGAAGTCGGCGAGCCGGTCGAGGGTGTCGTCGAGCGTCGGTGTCTCGTGGCCGAACAGCGCGTGCATCACCGCGGCGTTCTCGAACAGTCCGTGGGTGTACAGCGCGAGCGTCGCGCCGCACTGCCAGCCGCAACCCGCCCCGAGCACCGGCGTTAGCGCCGGCCCGCGCTCCACCGCGGCCGGCGCGGCCGGCGCGGTCTCGCCGTGCCGGATCTCGTAGCCGTCGTAGGCGACCCCGTCGAGCGCCTTCCAGAACCCGCCGGTCGCGCCGAGACGGTAGTGACCACGCCGGTAGCGTTTCTCGGCGGCGAATTCGGTCGTGCAAGGCAGCAGTCCGAGCCCTTGCGCCGCGGCCTCGACACGGTGCGGGTCGCGGATCTCCCGGCCGAGCATCTGCAGCCCGCCGCAGATCGCGAGCAGCGGCTTGCCGGCCGCCACGTGCGCGGCGACCGCCGCGCCGATCCCACGCCGTCGCAGCCACTCGAGGTCGGCGGCGACGTGTTTCGAGCCCGGCAGGATCACGAGGTCCGCCCGTTCGAGCGCATCCGGCTCGCGCACCCACCGGAGCCGTGCGTTCGCGACGCGCGCGAGCGGCGCGAACTCGTCGAGATTGCTGATCTGCGGATAGGCGACGATCGCGATCGTGCGCGCGGGCGTCTCGCCGTCGGCAGCCGCAGCAGCGCTGCCGTACAGGCCGTCCTCCTCCGGCAACCCATGGTCCCGCCACATCGGCAACACCGCGAGCATCGGCACCCCGGTCAGTGATTCGAGCATTCGCGGACCGGGATCGAGCAGCGCCCGATCCCCGCGGAAGCGGTTCAGCACGAAGCCGCGGACGAGCGCGCGCTCCTGCGTCGACAGCAGCTGGTAGGTACCGTACAGATGCGCGAAGGCGCCGCCCCGATCGATGTCGCAGACGATCAAGGTCGCGGCACGGGCGTGCGCGGCGACCCGCATATTGACGAGATCGCTGGACCGCAGGTTGATCTCCGCGGGAGAGCCCGCGCCCTCGATCACGACGATCTCATGCTCGTCGAGCAGCGCGTCGAGGCTCGCGCGGATCGGCGGCCAGAGGAAGGGCTCGCGCGCCCGCCAGTCGATCGCCGCGATCTCGTCGTGGCGCTGCCCGAGCAGGATTACCTGGCTGTGGGTCGGCGTTTCCGGCTTCAGCAGCACCGGGTTCATCCGGACGTCGGGTTCGCGGCGGGCGGCGAGCGCCTGGAAGTATTGCGCGCTGCCGATCTCGCCGCCGTCGACGACCCGCGCGTTGTTGCTCATGTTCTGCGCCTTGAACGGCGCGACCTTGAAGCCGGCGCGCGCGTACCAGCGCGCGAGCGCGGTCGCGAGGAAGCTCTTGCCGGCGCCGCTCGTGGTGCCGCACACCATCACGGCGCGACCGCGCTCAGCCATCCGCGGCGCCGTCGACCGCGGGCCGCCACAGCCACGCGCCGTCGTGTTCGACCACGTCGATGGGCCGGCGGAACGCCTGCGACAGCCAGCCGCCCCGCAGCGCCTCGCGGACCGTGCCTTGGCCGACGAGGCCCTCCTCGGCGAGCACGATCAACCGGTCCGCGGTCAGCGCGAGCGACAGATCGTGGATCGCGCTCAGAACCGCGACGCCGCAGCCCCGGGCCTGTGCGCGCAGCAGGCGCACCACGT
>JAJXYU010000361.1 GCA_021780395.1 Pseudomonadota bacterium | reverse complement strand
TCGCCAGCGGCAGCCCGCCCCGCGACAGCCCGCCTCACGGCGCCACGTGCCGCGCCGACCGCAGCCGTCTGGCCGCGCGCAGGGCGGCGCGGCGGCGCCGCTCAGCGCAGCAGGACCGAGTACACGTCCCAGTAATCCTCGGCGAGCACGTTCCACCCCGGCGTCGCGGGACGACCCGCGCCGCCGTTCGCGGTCAGCGAGTCCGCGGTCGGCACCGTGTCCGCGGGGTTGCGGTAATCGCAGATCCCCCGCAGCCGCTCGAGCCGCAACTTCACGGACGCGTTGACTTGCTTCGGCGCGGTCACCGCGGCGATCGCCTTCTGGATCCGCTGCATGTAGCCTTCGCATTCCGTGCGCGCACCGAAGCTCATCTCGTGCACGCGGCGCGCGACCGCCTCCTTCGCCTTGGCGGCGACGCCGTACGCATCGACTTCCTCGCAGAGCAACTCCGCGTACGCGATCACCGCGAGGTTGATCGTCCGCCGCGCCGCGAGCGAGATTCCCGGAAATGGCTCGGCGGGTTCGTCGACGATGCCCTCGCGCACCGCGACCAGATCGCGCACGGTACCGTCCGCGGCAGCGGCCTCGGCACGCAACCCATGGATCGCTCGCTGCAGGTCACGCCGCCGGAAGTAGTGCCAGATCGCGCCGAGACGGGCCTGCTCGACCTCGGCCGCCGACAATCGGCCGCGGCTCTCGTCGGCCCGTGCGCGCGCCTCGCGCACACGCTCGTCCGCCGCCGCGAGATGCCGCGCGCGCTCCTCGGCGCACTGCTCGCGAAACGTCGCGCTCTCGCGTTCCTCCTGCCGATGTGACAGGTCGGCGGCGAATCCGGTCAAACGCTGATTGCAGGTCTTCCACAGCGATCGCAGCTGGAAGAACACGAGCGCGGAGTAGCCGGTGCGCGGATCGGCGAGCAGTTCCGCGAGTGCATCGAGCTGATCCTGCACACGCGCGGTTGAGCCCTCCTGCTGTTTCAGGCGGTCGCGCATCAAATGGAATTCGTCCTGCAGATCGGCGTACGCCTTCTTCAGGCCGGCCCGGTTCTGGAAGAGCTGCATCAGCCGCTCTTCCTCTGAACCGACCGCGTTGCGTTCGGCCCTGAAGAAATTCCAGTTCTCGATCATCCACAGCCCCGCGCGGCGCGCCGTCGCCGGGGCCCCCGCCCCGGCGCGAGCGGATCCTAGAAGCGATGTCCCCGTTCAGCGCAATACTCGAGCCACTTGTTTAACATCATGTTGCGCGCCCAGCGTAGATCCAGTTCACGCTTGAGGCCGGCGCTCAAGCGGGCGATCTCCGGATGACGTGCGGCGCCTCGCACGCTGCGCGCCTCGGCGAGCCGCGCGTCGTGATACACGCAAACCTCGAGATCGGGATCCAGCAGCGTGACGCCGTCGACCTCGAAACGGTAGGTGAGACGGAAACGACGCGTGTAGGGACCGGAGTCGATCGGCAGGTACAGCAGATCGCAGTCCGTGACGATGCGCGAGACCGCGGGCTCGTCGGCGCAGCGCAGATCGCTCAGGACCCAGCCGAGACGCAGATAATTGCTCTCGTACAGCGTCATCAAGCCGACGAAGCTCCCGCGCGTCGCGCGCCACGTCGTCGTGCATCGTTGATCCGCGATCATGTCCCGACTATACCACGCAGCACGCAGGTGTCCGGCACGCTCGCGCAGGCCGCCACGCCTGTGATCGCGGTCTTGCGACTCATGGTCGCAGGCGCCGCTCGACACCCATGCGATCGAGTATCCGGCTCGACATTTCCTCGATCGAGCACTCGGTCGAGTCGATCACCGGAATGCCGTACCGCTCGAACAGCGCCTCTGCCGCCCGGAGTTCGAACGCGACCTGGGCGGCCGACGAGTACCGGCTGTCGGGCCGGCGCTCGTTGCGGATCTGCTGCAGTCGATCGGGCTTGATCGTCAGACCGAAGAGCCTCGACTGGTACGGCTCCACCGCGCGCGGGAGCTTGCGCGACTCGAGATCCTCCTCGGTCAACGGATAGTTCGCCGCGAACACCCCGTACTGCATGGCCAGGTACAGGCACGTCGGCGTCTTTCCCGACCGCGATACGCCGATCAGGATCACGTCCGCGCGCGCATAGCCGCCGATCGCCGATCCGTCGTCGCTCGCCATCGCGTAATTCGTCGCGTCGATTCGCAGAGCATACGCGTGGCCATCGGCCATCCGGTGCGCGCGTCCGACCGCGTGGCTCGATTGAGTGCACAGTTCACTCTCCAGCGGCGCCAGGAACGGATCGAAGAAATCGAGGAACAACCCGGTGCTGCCGCGAACGACGTTGCGCACGTCCTCCTGGACGAGCGTGCTGAACACGATCGGCCGGACGCCCTCCTGCGCGGCGACCAGATCGATCTTGCGCACCGCCTCGCGCGCCTTGTCAACGGTTGAGATAAATGGCACAGTAATCTGGCTGAATTCGATGCCGTCGAACTGCGTCATCAGGCTGTGACCCATCGTCTCCGCGGTAACTCCCGTCTGATCGGATACGAAGAACACGGTTCGCTTGTTCAAGGTTGCCCTCCCGGTGGCGGCGCCGGCCGCGGCGTGTGCCGCTGAGTGTTTCACCAACGTCAATGTCGGACAAGCAGCCCCTCATGAAACCCTACATCGTTCCGTTCGCGCGGCTGAAGCGCGGCGACATCGAACTCGTCGGCGGCAAGAACGCGTCGATCGGCGAAATGATCAGCGAGCTCGCAGGCCTCGGCGTCTCCGTGCCCGGTGGGTTCGCGACGACCGCGCACGCGTATCGGGATTTCCTGGCCCAGGACGGACTCGACGGCCGCGTTCGCGACGCGCTCGCGGCGCTCGACGTCGACGACATCGCACGGCTCGCCGAGATCGGCGCACGGATCCGCGGCTGGATCCTCGCGACGCCGCTCCCGCCCCGGCTCCAGGAGGAGTTGCTCACCGCGTGGCGCGCGATGGGGCAAGGGCCCGAGTTCGCGGTCGCGGTGCGCTCCTCGGCGACTGCGGAGGACCTGCCGGAGGCCTCGTTCGCCGGCCAGCAGGAGACGTTCCTGAACGTTCGCGGCGAGAGTCATCTCCTTCGCTGCGTGCACGAGGTGTATGCCTCGCTGTTCAACGATCGCGCGATCGCGTACCGGGTGCACAACGGCTTCGACCACGCGGCCGTCGCGTTGTCGGTCGGCGTGCAGCACATGGTCCGCAGCGACCTCGGGAGTTCCGGCGTGATGTTCACGCTCGACACGGACTCCGGATTCCGCGACGTGGTGTTCATCACCGCGGCCTACGGCCTCGGTGAGACCGTCGTGCAGGGCGCGGTGAACCCCGACGAGTACTACGTATACAAGCCGGCGCTGCGCGCGGGCAAGCGCGCGATCGTCCGGCGCAATCTCGGCGGCAAGGCGATCAAGATGGTGTATGCGGAGGCGGGCTCGGCCGAGCGCGTGCGCACAGTCGAGGTCGCGAGCGGCGAGCGCGAGCGGTTCTCGCTCGGCGACGCCGACGTGCTCGAACTCGCACGGCAGGCGCTGATCATCGAAGAGCACTACCGCGCGCCGATGGACATCGAGTGGGGCAAGGATGGCGCCACCGGCAGGATCTACATCCTGCAGGCGCGACCCGAGACCGTGCAGAGCCGCGCCGGGCGCAGCGTGCAGCGCTACACGCTGAAGGGCCGGTCGACGGTGCTCGCGAGCGGACGCAGCATCGGGCAGCGCATCGGCGCCGGGCATGCGCGGGTGATCACCGACGTGAAGGACATGGAGCGGGTCCGCGCCGGCGACGTGCTGGTCGCCGACATGACCGACCCGGACTGGGAGCCGGTGATGAAGCGAGCCGCGGCCGTCGTCACGAACCGCGGCGGCCGCACCTGCCACGCGGCGATCATCGCTCGCGAACTCGGGATACCTGCGGTCGTCGGCTGCGGCAACGCGACCAAGGTGATCGCCGACGGCCGGGCGGTCACCGTGTCCTGCGCGGAAGGCGACACCGGACACGTCTACGACGGCATGCTGGAATTCGATCAGCGCAACGTCGAGGTCGACTCGTTGCCGCAACTGCCGGTGCGGATCATGATGAACGTCGGCAATCCCGACCGTGCGTTCGACTTCTCGCGCATCCCGAACAAGGGAGTCGGACTCGCGCGGCTGGAATTCATCATCAATCGCATGATCGGCGTGCATCCGCGAGCGCTGCTGGAGCTCGACCGGCAGAACGCCGAGCTCAAGGAGACGATCCGCCGGCAGGTCGCCGGATACCCGGATCCGATCACGTTCTATGTCGAGAAGCTCGTCGAGGGCATCGCGCAGATCGCGGCCGCCTTCGCACCCGAGCCGGTGATCGTGCGGCTGTCGGACTTCAAGTCGAACGAGTACGCGAACCTGATCGGCGGCAAGGCCTACGAGCCCCACGAGGAGAACCCGATGCTCGGGTTCCGCGGCGCGTCGCGCTACGTCGATCCGGCGTTCCGACGCTGCTTCGAACTCGAGTGTCGGGCGCTCAAGATCGTTCGGGGCGAATTCGGCCTGACCAACGTCCAGGTGATGGTGCCGTTCGTGCGATCGCTGTCCGAGGCTGCCGCGGTGACGGAGCTCCTCGCGGCGAATGGCCTGCGCCGCGGCGAGGACGGACTGCGGTTGATCATGATGTGCGAGCTGCCGACCAACGCGCTGCTCGCCGAACGCTACCTGGAGTACTTCGACGGCATGTCGATCGGTTCCAACGATCTCACGCAGCTCACCCTCGGACTCGACCGCGACTCCGGCGTCGTCGCAAAGCTGTTCGACGAGCGCGACGAGGCGGTGAAATCCCTGATGGCGATGGCGATCCGCGCGTGCAAGGCGAGCGGCAAGTACGTCGGCATCTGCGGCCAGGGCCCCTCCGACCATCCGGAGCTCGCGCGCTGGCTCGTCGAGCAAGGCATCGACAGCATATCGCTGAATCCGGACAGCGTGATCGATACCGCGCTGTTCCTGTCGTCGGAGCGCGGTTGATCGGGCGCCTCAGAACGGACGGAGCAGGCGCTCCCGGTAATACTGCAGTTCGCGGATCGACTCGCGCACGTCGTCGAGCGCGAGGTGCGTGGACGGCTTCTGGAGCCCCTCGGCGACGCGCGGGGCCCAGCGCAACGCGAGCTCCTTGAGCGTGCTCACGTCAAGGTTCCGGTAATGGAAGTACTTCTCGAGCGTCGGCATGCGGCGCGCGAGAAAGCGCCGATCCTGGCACACGCTGTTGCCGCACATCGGC
Organism: Pseudomonadota bacterium; assembly: GCA_021780395.1. The sequence continues at coordinate 2,827 of JAJXYU010000361.1, read as the reverse complement.
GAGCGTCCCCGCTCGACCCAGGATTCGAGGAAGTCGAGCGTCGCGCGCTCCGCATGAGCCTCGTCGACCCGACTCGCGCGTACCCGCGCGATGAGTCCGGAGCCGCCGTGTTGCGTGCGGTTCCACTCGTCCATCCGCGCGAGCGTGTCCTCGCTCTGATGGATCGCGAGCACCGGCCCCTCGGCGAGGATCGCGAGCTGCGAGTCGGTCACGATCGTCGCGATCTCGATGATCCGGTCGCCGTCGGGATCGAGCCCGGTCATCTCCAGATCGATCCAAATCAAATTATCAGCGGATTTCATCGATTCCCCTTGCCGGCGCGAGCAGCCCCGCGGCGGATGGTACCAGAGCTCGGATCGGGTGTTCGATGAGCGAGACGCCCTCCGGAATCGGCGTCGTTCTCGCTGCGTACGGCCGCGGCGCGCTCGTGCTCGCGGGCGACGAACCCGTGCACTGTGCGCTCGCGGGCCGCAAGCTCCGGGTGGTCTGCGGTGACGAGGTCGAGTGGCGCCGGGACGCGAACGCGCCGCCGACGGTGCACTCGGTCGCCCCCCGCCGCAACGGCCTGGAACGAATCGATGCGCGGGGTCGCGCCGAACCGGTCGCCGCGAACATCGACCGCCTCGCGATCGTGGTGGCGCCGCGGCCGGAGCCCGATTGGTTCGTCGTCGATCGCTACTGGGCCGCCGCCCTGCAGGTCGCGATCGATGGCTTGCTGATCGTGAACAAGGGCGATCTCGACGGGACGTCGATCGCGGACGAAATCGCGAACTATCGGCGGCTCGGACTCGCGGTCGCCGAAGTGGGCTGTCGAACGGGAGCCGGGATCGAGGACTTGCGGGTTCGGCTCGCGGCCGGCGCGACCGTGCTGGTCGGCCAGTCGGGCGTCGGCAAGTCGACGCTGGTGAATTCGCTGGTGCCGGCGGCGGACGCGCAAACCGCGGAACTCACCCGCGACCGCGAAGGGCGTCACACGACGACGACCGCGCGCCGTTACCGTCTCGGCGCGGACGCGGCGATCGTCGACGCGCCGGGCGTGCGCGACTTCGCGCCGCCGGCGCGCATCGCGAGGGCCGCGGAGCGCGGCTTCGTCGAGATCGGGGCGCTCTCGGTCCAATGCCGGTTTGGCGACTGCCAGCACCTGCGCGAGCCGGGTTGCGCGGTTCGCGCCGCGGTCGACACCGGGACGATCTCCGCGCGGCGGTACGAAAGCTACCGGCGCCTGCTGCGACTGTACGTGCGGTTCGCGACCCGCTGAGCGCGCCGCGCGGCCCCGCGGGTGCGGCGACCGCTAGGTGATCGCGGTGCGGCCCGCGAGCGCGTGCGCGAGCGTGCCACCGTCGACGTACTCCAGCTCGCCACCGACCGGCACGCCATGCGCGATTCGCGACGCCCTGACCCCGTGCCGTAACGCGATCTCGCCGAGGTAGTGAGCGGTCGCCTCGCCCTCCGCGGTCGGGTTCGTCGCGAGGATGACCTCCGTGATGGCACCCGCGGCGACCCGGCGCTCGAACTCGTCGAGGCCGAGCTCGGCCGGCCCGACGCCGTCGAGCGGCGACAGATGACCCATCAGCACGAAATACCGACCGCGATAGCCGCCGGACTGTTCGATCGCGACGACGTCCGCGGGCGACTCGACGACGCACAGCAGGCCCGCATGACGGCTCTCGGACGCGCAGATCGGGCAGACCCGATCCTCGCTCAGCATCCGGCAGTGCTCGCAATGACCGACCGCGTCGATCGCTTCGGCGAGCGCGAGACCCAGGCGCCGCCCGCCGTCGCGATCCCGCTCGAGCAGGTGGAACGCCATGCGCTGGGCGGATTTCGGCCCGACACCGGGCAGACAGCGCAGTGCGTCGATCAGTCGCGCGAGCGCCGGCGAGTATTTCATCGTCGCGGGTCGTCGACGCGATGCGGGCGCGCGCGGCTCAGAACGGCATCTTCATGCCGGGCGGGAGATTCAGGCCCGACATCAAGCCGGCATATTTTTCTTCCATCCGCGCCGCGACGCGCCGCGACGCGTCGTTGATCGCGGCGACCAGCAGGTCTTCGAGCATGTCCCGATCCTCGCCGAGGAGCTGCGGCTCGATCTTGACCTGCCTCACCTCGTGTCGGCCGTTCATCACGACCTTGACCATGCCCGCGCCGGCTTCACCGGTCACCTCGAGCGCGGCGAGCTCTTCCTGCGCCTTCTTCATCGTTTCCTGCATCTGCTGCGCCTGGCGCATCAGATTCCCGATTCCACCCTTGATCATCGCCCCATCCCCTCGTTGTCAGTTGCCCGGCTTGATCGACGCGATGTCGATCTCCGCCCCGAATCGTTCGCGCAAGCCCTTGACCGCGGGATCGTCCGCGAACGCCGCGACGGCGCCGGCCACGCGGTCCTGCTCGGCTCGCTGCCGCTGCCGCGCGGGCGTCGCAAGATCCGATTCGGCGACCTCGAAGGACACCCGGATCGGCCGGCCGACATGCCGGCCGAGCGCCTGCACGAGCCGCTCCTCCACTTGCCGGGTGCGCCGGTCCGCGGCGGCTGCGTCCATCCGCAGGTGCAGCACATCGTCCGCGAACGACGACGGAACGCAATTCAGCGCGAACTGCCGCGCCATCCCGCTGAGTCCGGCCGCCTCGACGATCCGGGGCCAATCGCGGGCATCGATCGTGTCCGGCGCCGCGACGGGCGGCCCCTCGGTCGACGCCGCCGCCGCGACCGATGACGCCACCGCGACCGATGACGCCGCCGCAGGCGCCATGGCGGGCGCCCGTGGGGGCGCCGGTCGCGCCTCGCTCGGCGGCTTCGCCGCGGTCGCTCCCGGTTTCACGGCGGACG
>JAJXYU010000259.1 GCA_021780395.1 Pseudomonadota bacterium | reverse complement strand
TCCGCGATCACGCCGTCCTTCATCGGTCGGACCGCGGTGATGTGGCCCGGCGTGCGGCCGAGCATGTTCTTCGCTTCGACGCCGACCGCAACGATGACCTTGCCGCCGCGCGTCGGCTCGTCCTGGACGGCGACGACCGAGGGCTCGTTCAGCACGATCCCGCGCTCGCGGACGTAGATCAGCGTGTTCGCGGTGCCGAGATCGATGGAGAGGTCATTGGAAAAATAACCCCGGAGACGTTTGAACATACGGAGTGTGATCGCCGAAAAGGAGGGGATGAAAAGAGTTGCCGTAATTTAACAACCGTGACGACTTTCAGCAAGGCGACGTGTATGATTCCCGATCCCATATCGTACGAGTGTTCGCCCCGCACCCCGGTCCCATCCGATGAGCCTCACGAGTCGAGACGTCGAAAAGATCGCGCATCTCGCGCGCCTGGGCATCACCGACCCGGAAAAGCCGGTCTACGCCGCCAACCTGTCGAAGATCGTCGAATTCGTCGATCAGCTCGCGCGCGCCAAGACCGACGGGGTCACGCCGATGGCCCATCCGCTCGAGGGCCTCACGCAGCGGCTGCGCGCCGACGAGGTCACCGAAGCCGATGACCGCGAGAAATACCAGCGCAACGCCGCCGCGGTCCAGGCGGGCCTGTACCTGGTGCCGAAGGTGATCGAGTGAGCTGGCATGCCCGGTCGATCGCCGAACTCGCCGCCGCGCTCGAGCGCGGCGAGATCTCGAGCGTGGCACTCACCCGCCATTTCCTCGACCGGATCAGCGGGCTCAACGGGGCGTTGAACGCGCTGATCACGGTCACCGCCGATCAGGCGCTCGCGGCCGCGGCCGTCGCCGATCGCCGACGCGCCGCCGGCGAACGCGGGCCGTTGCTCGGCATCCCGCTCATCCACAAGGACATCTTCTGCACCGACGGGGTCCGCACCAGCTGTGGATCGCGGATGCTCGACAACTTCGTCGCGCCCTACGACGCGACCGTGGTCGCGCGGCTGAAGGCGGCGGGCGCGGTCATGCTCGGCAAGGCGAACATGGACGAGTTCGCGATGGGCTCCTCCAACGAGACGAGCTTCTACGGTCCGGTGCGCAATCCCTGGGACCTCGACAAGGTCCCGGGCGGGTCGTCGGGCGGTTCGGCCGCCGCGGTCGCGGCGCGCCTCGCGCCGTTCTCGACCGGCACCGATACCGGCGGGTCGATCCGCCAGCCCGCGGCCCTGTGCGGCGTCACCGGTATCAAGCCGACCTATGGGCGGGTGTCCCGGTACGGGATGATCGCGTTCGCCTCCAGCCTCGACCAGGCGGGCGTGCTCGCGCGTTCCGCGGCGGACGCCGCGGTCGCGCTCGGCGCGATCGCCGGCTTCGACCCGCGGGATTCGACCAGCGTCGACGCGCCGGCCACCGACTACACCGCGGCGCTCGATGCGCCGCTCAGGGGCTTGCGGCTCGGACTCGTGAAGGAGTTCTCCGAGTCGCTCGAGCCGCGCAACGGCGCGCTGATCGCCGCGACGCTGGATGCGTTCCGCGCGCTCGGGGCGGAGACGACGACCGTGAGCCTGCCCAGCCTGCCGCTGTCGGTCCCGACCTATTACGTGGTCGCGCCCGCGGAATGCTCGTCGAACCTGTCGCGCTTCGACGGCGTGCGCTTCGGCTACCGGTGCGCGGATCCGCGCGACCTGCGGGATCTGTACGAGCGGTCGCGCGGCGAGGGGTTCGGCGCCGAGGTGAAGCGCCGGATCATGACCGGCACCTACGTGCTCTCGGCGGGATATTTCGACGCGTACTACTTGAAGGCGCAACAGGTGCGCCAGCTGATCGCCGGCGAATTCCGCGCCGCCTTCCAGCAGGTCGATCTGCTGATCGGACCGACCACGCCGACGCCGGCGTTCGGGATCGGCGCGAAGATCGACGACCCGGTCACGATGTATCTGAACGACATCTACACGATCGGCGCGAATCTCGCGGGCCTGCCCGCGATCTCCGCGCCGTGCGGCTTCGTCGACGGCCTGCCGATGGGCGTGCAGCTGATCGGGCCGCACTTCGCCGAGGGCCGGCTGCTGAACGCCGTGCATCGCTATCAAACCGCGACCGATTGGCACGTTCGCGCCGCGCCGGGATACGCATGATGAAGGATTGGGAAGTCGTCATCGGACTCGAGATCCATGCGCAGCTCGCGACCCGGTCGAAGATCTTCTCGGGGGCCGCGACCGCGTACGGCGCGCCGCCGAACACCCAGGCCTGCCTGGTCGACCTCGCGTACCCCGGCGTGCTGCCGGTGTTGAACGCCGAGGCGGTGCGGATGGCGGTGAAGTTCGGGCTCGCGATCGGCGCGCAGATCGCCGAGCGTTCGATCTTCGCCCGCAAGAACTACTTCTATCCGGATCTGCCGAAGGGCTATCAGATCAGCCAGTACGAGCAGCCGATCGTCGGGCGCGGCGCGCTCGAGATCGTCCTCGACGACGGCGCGACCCGGCGGATCGGCATCACCCGCGCGCACCTGGAGGAGGATGCAGGGAAGTCGCTGCACGAGGGCCTCGCGAACGCGACCGGGATCGACCTCAACAGGGCGGGCACGCCGCTGCTGGAGATCGTCTCGGAGCCCGACATGCGTTCGGCGAAGGAAGCGGTCGCATACATGAAGAAGCTGCACACGCTGGTGCGCTACCTCGAGATCTGCGACGGCAACATGCAGGAGGGTTCGTTCCGCTGCGACGCGAACGTGTCGGTGAGGCCGCGGGGTGCGGCGAAGTTCGGCACGCGCGCGGAGATCAAGAACCTCAACTCCTTCCGCTTCGTCGAGAAGGCGATCCAACACGAGGTCGCCCGGCAGATCGAGCTCATCGAGAGCGGCGGCACCGTGGTTCAGGAGACCCGGCTCTACGATTCGGACCGGGACGAGACCCGTTCGATGCGCTCGAAGGAGGAGGCGAACGACTACCGGTACTTCCCGGACCCGGACCTGCTGCCGCTCGCGATCGAGCGGGCGTTCATCGAGGCGGTCCGCGCGAGCTTGCCGGAACTGCCGGATCAGAAGGCCGCGCGTTTCGTGTCCGAATACCAGCTCTCGGGCTACGACGCGGGCGTCCTGTCGGCGAGCCGCGAGACCGGCGCCTATTTCGAGGCGGTGGTCGGGCGCGTCGGCGCCGCGCACGCGAAGCTCGCGGCGAACTGGGTCATGGGCGAGTTGTCGTCGGTGCTCAACCGGGAGAACCTCGAGATCGACGCGGCGCGCATCGACCCGCAGCGGCTCGGCGGACTGCTGGAGCGCGTCATCGACGGCACGATCTCCGGCAAGCTCGCGAAGGACGTGTTCGAGGCGATGTGGACGGAAGGACGCGACGCGGATGCGGTCATCGAGGCGAAGGGGCTGCGCCAGATCACCGACGCCGGCGCGATCGCGAAGGCGATCGACGAGGTCATCGCCGCCAATCCGAAGCAGCTCGCGGACTACCGCGCCGGCAAAGACAAGCTGTTCGGGTTCTTCGTCGGCCAGGTGATGAAGGCGACCGGCGGCAAGGCGAATCCGGCGCAGCTCAACGACCTGCTGAAGGCGAAGCTCGGCGGCGGCTAGACGATGCGCGACCGCGACGGACTGCGCCGCTTCCTGTTCGAACGATTTCCGATCCGGGGTCAGCTGGTGCGCGTCGATGCGGCATGGCGCGCGCTGATCGAGCATCGCGACTATCCGGCGCCGGTGCGCGACGCGCTCGGCGAGGCGGTTGCGGCGACCCTGCTGCTCGCCGGCACGATCAAGTTCGACGGTGTGTTGTCGCTGCAACTACAGGGCGGCGGCCCGATGCCACTGCTGCTCACGCAGTGCACCAGCGGCCTCGGCGTGCGCGGACTGGCGCGGTGGGCGACCATCGGCGACGCGCGCCGCTTCGACGAACTCGTCGGCGACGGCAACCTGACGGTCACGCTGGAGAGCGAGGACAGGAACCACCGCTACCAGGGGGTCGTGCCGATCGACGGTGCGCGTCTCGCGGACAGTCTGCAGCGCTACTTCGCGAGCTCCGAGCAGCTGCCGACGCGCATGTGGCTGTTCGCCGATGAACGCAGCGCCTCGGGCATGCTGCTGCAGCAGTTGCCGGGGGCGCCGGGCGTCGAGCGCGGCGCCCCCGGCGACCTCGAGGACACGTGGCGCCGGGCGCAGCTGCTCGGCGACACCTTGACGCACGAGGAGATGCGGTCGCTCGCCGACCGGGAGATCCTGCGGCGGTTGTTCCACGAGGATGATCTGCGGTTGTTCGACGCCGCGCCGGTCTATTTCCGGTGTCGCTGCTCGCGCGAGCGTGTCGGCAGCATGCTGCACGCGCTCGGCGAGGAGGAGACTCGCGCCGTGCTCGCGGAGCGCGGCGAGGTCGAGGTGCGCTGCGATTTCTGCAATCGCGCCTACCGCTTCGACGCGGTCGACGTCGCCGAGATTTTCCGCGGAACGAGCGCGGGCGGCGCCTCGGTGCACTGAGTCCGCATGGCGCTTCCCGAGTCACCGGATCTCGCGGCGACGCTGGACCTGGCGATGCGCCTAGCCGACGTCGCGCGCCGGCTCGCGCGGGCTTCGTTCCGGACCACGCTCGCGGTCGAGACCAAGGCCGACGGGAGCCCGGTCACCGCGGTCGATCGCGAGATCGAGATCGAGATGCGCCGAATCATCCGCGCGACGTTCCCTACGCATGCGATCCGCGGCGAGGAATTCGGCGTCGAGGGGGATCGCGAGTTCACGTGGGTGCTCGACCCGATCGATGGGACGAAGAGCTTCATCAGCGGATTTCCGTTGTTCGGATCGCTGATCGCGCTGCTTCGCGGCGGCCGGCCCGTGCTGGGCGTGATCGAGGCGCCGATCCTCGGCGAGCGCTGGATCGGCGTCGCGGGACGCGCGACGCGGCGGAACGGCGCGACGGTCGCGGCGAGCGCCTGCCGATCGCTCGAACGGGCGGTCCTCTACACCACATCCGCGGAGCTGTTCGATCCGCCGGATCGCGCCGGCTACGAGCGGGTCGGCGCCCGCTGCGCGCTGCGTCGGTTCGGCGGCGATTGCTATCTCTACGGGATGCTCGCGTCCGGACATTGCGATCTCGTGATCGAGTCGCGCCTCAAGCCGCACGACTTCATGGCGCTGATCCCGGTCGTCGAAGGTGCGGGCGGGCGGATCAGCGACTGGCACGGCGACCCTCTCGACTTGCAATCGGACGGACGGGTCGTCGCCGCCGCGACCGAGGAACTGTGGCGCGGGGCGCTCGAGGCGCTGCGGACGAACGCTTGATCGGCTTCGGGGGATGATCGACGCCATGAACGACAGGGGAAGTGACGCGCCGGCGGGCAACTCCGCGGCGCGAGTGCTGATCGCGAGCCTCGCGGGCACCACGATCGAGTTCTTCGATTTCTACATCTACGCGACGGCGGCGGTGCTGGTGTTCCCAGCGCTGTTCTTCCCCGCGGGCGATGCGACGTCGGCGACGCTCGAGTCGCTCGCGACGTTTGCGCTCGCGTTCTTTGCGCGGCCCGTCGGCTCGGCGCTGTTCGGGCACTTTGGCGACCGGATCGGCCGCAAGACGACGCTGGTCGCCGCGTTGCTCACGATGGGCGTGTCGACCGTGACGATCGGGTTGCTGCCGACCTACGCGTCGATCGGCGTGCTCGCGCCGCTCGGCCTCGCGCTCTGCCGGCTCGGGCAGGGTATCGGCCTCGGCGGCGAGTGGGGCGGGGCGGTGCTGCTCGCGATCGAGAACGCGCCGCCGGGCCGTCGGGCGTGGTACGGGATGTTCCCGCAGCTCGGCGCGCCGATCGGCTTTCTCTGCGCGACGTCGATGTTCCTCGCGCTCACCCATGCGCTCGGCGACCGGGCGTTTCTCGCCTGGGGCTGGCGGGTGCCGTTCCTGCTCAGCGCCGTGCTGGTGTTCGTCGGGCTGTACGTGCGGCTGCGACTCGCGGAGACCGCGGCGTTCCAGCGGGCGATCGACCAGGGCGAGCGCGTGAAGGTCCCGATATGGTCGGTGTTCGCGCGGTATGCGCGCGCGGTGATCGTCGGCACCTTCGCGTCGACCTCGACCTTCGTCGTGTTCTATCTGATGACCGTATTCGCGCTGAGCTGGGGTACGAGCCGCCTGCATTACCCGAAATCGCAGTTCCTCGGGCTGCAGATGATCGGGATCGTGCTGTTCGGTCTGTGCATCCCGCTGTCGGCACGGCTCGCGACCGTGCGCGGCAGCCGCTGGACGATCGTCGTCGCGACGCTCGGCGTGGCGGTGTTCGGGGTCGCGTTCGCCCCGATGTTCGCTGATGGGCCGCGCGGCGCGCTGTTCGCGATGACGATCGGGCTGGCACTGATGGGGTTCAGCTACGGGCCGCTCGGCACCGCACTCGCCGAAGTCTTCCCGACGCCGGTCCGCTACACCGGCGTCTCGCTCACCTTCAACCTCGCGGGCATCGTCGGCGCGTCGCTCACGCCCTACGCGGCGACCTGGCTTGCGACCCGTTACGGTCTGGCCGCGGTCGGTCTCTACCTCAGCGCATCGGCATCGATCAGCCTCGCGGCGTTCGCGCTGATGCCGGCCGCAGCGCCGGAGGCCGGTGTCGCGGCCTTCGGAGCCGTCGACCGCGCCGGCGGGGCAGGCGGACGCCCGCGCCGGCGCGGCGGCGATCAGTGACCGATGCGCCGGCTGAGCCGATTCTCACGCCGGTTCAGGATCCGCCGGTCGCGCGGGGTGATGCGTCCGCCGTCCCGGGCGGCCATCCGGCGTTCCTGCATCCGCACGCTGTGATCCCGGACATGCAGACGGTGCGCCTGGGCGCGCGACAGCTCGCCTTCAGCGACCTGCTGGTGAATCCGCGCGTTCTGGCGCTGCAGGCGGTTGTTGACCTGTTCCCGCCAAGGGTGGGCCTGCTGCCACGGGGTGTCCGCCCGCGCGTTCGAGAGTCCGGCGGCGAAGGCCGCGATCGCGAGCGTGCACAGCAGAGTCGGGGTCGATCGGATGTTCATGCATTCCTCCTGGAGGATTGGTTGGGCCAGCGAAGTCCGCGGAGCGTCCGCCACCGGTTTCGCTCCACTTCCTAAAGGCTCACAACGAAGGAACCGACCGGAGGATGACCGTGGATGAAGCGATCGTCACTCCCGGTGCGCGGAGTGTGAACGCGGTCACAAGCGCCGATCCGGGTACGCGTCGAGCACCCTGAGGAAGCGCGGACCGCCGAGATCGCGCATCTGTCCGAGGATCCATGCACGGCGCCGCTCGAGCCAGGGGGAGGGTGCCGCGGGGTGTTCGTGATCCGGGTCCGGCAGCACCGCGGCCAGCAGCGCCGCCTGGGATGGGGTCAGCCGCGACGCGGGCTCGTGGAAGAACCGACGGGACGCGGCCTCGGCGCCGTAGGTGCCACGGCCGAACTGGGCGACGTTCAGGTACATCTCGAGGATGCGGCGCTTCGGCCAGCACGCTTCGATCCACACCGTGAAATACGCTTCGATCGCCTTGCGCAGGTAACTGCGGCCGCTCCAGAGGAAGAGGTTCTTCGCGACCTGCTGCGAGATCGTGCTGCCGCCGCGGATATGCCGGCTGTCGAGGTCATGCAGGTAGGCGGCATGCATCGCGGCGAAGTCGAACCCCCAATGAAACGGGAATGTCTGGTCTTCCGCGGCGATTGCCGCGAGCGGCAGGTCCGGCGAGATGGCTTGCAGGGGCACCCACCGATGCCGGAACACGTAGTGCCGGTCGTCGCGCCGCCACGCGGCGATCCGGGCCTCGATCATGAACGCATCGAGCGGCGGGTCGAGCCAGCGCAGCGGCACGACCAGCAGCGCCGACAGTGCGAGCCAGGCGAGGCCGACGCGTCCCGCGATCCGCGCGAGGGCGCGACGCGGCCGTGGATCGGGTCGCACGCGCGACATTCGCGATCGGCGTCCGGGGCGCGCCGACGCGCTCAGTCCGCGACGACGCGGGCGCTCGAGATCCGCACCGCGCTCACCGGCACGTCGTCGTGCCCGCCGCGGCGACCGGTCTCGACCGCCGCGATCGCGTCGATCACCTCCATGCCCTCGGTGACCCGGCCGAAGACCGCGTAACCGAAATTGCCCTTCTGATGGTCG
>JAJXYU010000224.1 GCA_021780395.1 Pseudomonadota bacterium | reverse complement strand
GCCGCTGCAGCCCGAGGCGGGCGAGCAGCGCGCCGGCAGCCGTCCACAGACGGCGCCGCCAGGCTCGCGGCCCGAACGCGCACGCGCAATGAAGGACGCTGACCCCGAGCGCAACGCCGACCAGCGCGCGATCGAGCCACGCGTTCATCGGCGCGCCACCCGCCGCCGCCGCCGACACCCCCTCATCCCGCGATCGCCCCGGCGACGCGATAGGTGAGCCAGGCGCCGGCGTAAGCGAGACCCAGCAGATACCCCGCCATGATCAGCGGATAGCGCCACGACGCCGTCTCCCGCCGTACGGTCGCGAGGGTCGAGAGGCATTGTGGCGCGAACACGTACCACGCCAGCAGGGACAGTGCCGTCGGCAGGCTCCAGTCGCGTGCGATCAGCGGGGTCAGACGGCTCGCGACGTCTCCACCGGTGCCCGACAGCGCATAGACGGTGCCGAGCGCGCCGACCGCGACCTCGCGCGCCGCGAGCCCGGGGATCAGCGCGATCGAGATCTGCCAGTTGAATCCGATCGGCGCGAACACGACGCCGAGCGCCCGGCCGAGGTGGCCGGCGACGCTGTACTGGATCGCCGGCCCGACCGCGCCCGGCGGGGGGGCCGGGTAGGAGCTGAGCGCCCACAGGATCACCGTCAACGCCAGGATGATCGTGCCGACACGACCGACGAAGATCCGGGTGCGCTGCCAGAGTCCGATCGCGATGTTGCGCAGGTTCGGCCAATGGTATTCGGGAAGTTCGAGCATCAGCGCGTGATAGGCACCGCCGCGAATCGTGCGCTTCAGCACGTACGCGATCGCCATCGCGCTCACGACGCCGGCGACGTAGAGCCCGAACAGCACCAGTCCCTGCAGTCGCAGCCCCCCGCACACGGTCCGGTCGGGAACGAACGCCCCGATGATCAATGCATAGACCGGCAATCGGGCCGAGCAGGTCAGGAGCGGCGCGATCATGATCGTCGCCAGACGGTCTCGCGGACTCTGGATCGTGCGCGTCGCCATGATTCCCGGAATCGCGCACGCGAAGCTCGACAGCAGCGGGATGAACGCACGGCCGGACAGGCCGACGCTCCCCATGATCCGGTCGAGCAGGAACGCCGCGCGCGGTAGATACCCGGAATCCTCGAACAGCAGGATGAAGAAGAACAGGATCAGGATCTGCGGGAGGAACTGCAGCACCCCGCCTGTGCCGGCGAGTACGCCGTTGATCAGCAGGTCGCGGAACAGGCTCGGCGGCAGCAGCCGCGACGATTCGGCGCCGACCGCGTCGACGGCCGCCTTGATCACGTTCATCGGCGCTTGCGCCCACGCGAAAACCGCCTGGAATATCAGGAACAGGACCACCGCGAGGATCACGGGCCCGAGCAGCGGATGCAGCACGATCGCGTCGACGCGATCGCTGAACCGGACGCTGGCGGTCTCGTCGATCCCGGCGGCGGCGAGGATCCGGCGCACGTCGGCTTGGTCCCGCTCGATCGCTGCGACCGCCGGCGCGGCGACCGCGGGAGGTGACGGCGAGGGCGGCAGCCGATCGCGATCGAGCGCCGCGATCAGCGCTCGGATTCCGCCGGGCCTTATCGCGATCGTCTCGACGACCGGGCACCCGAGTTCCTCCGAGAGCCGCGCCGCGTCGATCCGGATCCCCTTGCGGCGGGCGACGTCGATCATGTTGAGTGCGACGATCATCGGGAGACCGAGGCGTCGCAGGCCGAGCACGAGGCGCAGATTCTGTCGCAGGTTCGTCGCATCGGTGACGCACACGAGGAGATCGGGCCGCGACTCCCCGTCGCGCCGGCCGAGCAGGACGTCGGCCGTCACGTGTTCATCCGGGGTCAGCGGATCCAGGCTGTACGCACCCGGCAGATCGATGAGGCGCAGGCGCCGTCCCGACGGCGTCGCGAATCCGCCCTCCTTGCGCTCGATGGTCGCGCCCGCGTAGTTCGCGACCTTCTGCCGGCTGCCGGTCAGGCGGTTGAACAACGCGCTCTTGCCGCAGTTCGGATTCCCGACCAGCGCGACCACGGGACCGTCCCGCTCGCCGAGCGCGCCGCCCACGGCGTCAGTCACCCGCCGACGCGTCGGGGACCACCCGGATGCACGCGGCTTCGACCCGACGCAACGCAAACGTTCCGGTCCCCACGCGCACCGCGATCGGCTCGCGCGCGATCGGGCCACGCGCCACGATCCACACGCGCTCCCCCGGCAGGAAGCCGAGTTCACGGAGGCGATGCGCGATCTCGGCAGGAACGCTCGGGCCTTCGGGGCGGACCGCGACCACTCGCGCGCGCACCCCCGGCCGCAAATCCGCGAGCGCGAGCGCGGCGTCCCCGCGCTCTGGCGAATCGATCGATGCGGCCGCGTCGTCCATCGGCCGAGATTCTAAATGAGAATACGTCGCATTTCCATTCACCCCGGACGGGATCCCTGCGCCGCACACCCCCGTCCCGGCTATTGCGTCGCATCATCGGGTTGCCATGACCGAGCTTCGCGCGGTTCCTGATACTCTTTGCCGGGCATACGATGGAACGAGGGGGTCTGCCGATGCCGACGATATTCGAGAAGATCATCGCCGGAGAGCTGCCTGCGACAATCGTGCATCGCGACGACCAGGTCGTCGCATTCCACGACATCCGACCGGCCGCGCCGGTCCACGTGCTGATCGTCCCGCGCAAGCCGATCCCGACGGTCGACGATGTCACCGACGAGGATCAGCCCTTGATGGGGCACATGGTGCTGGTCGCCCGCGACCTCGCCCGCCAGCTCGGCGTCGCGCAGAGTGGCTACCGACTGATCTTCAATTGCAATGCGCACGGCGGTCAGGAGGTGTACCACCTGCACCTGCACCTGATCGGTGGCCGACCGCTCGGACGGATGATCGCGCAGACCTGAATGCTCGAGGAACAGCCGATGTCGAAAAAGAAAAAGACGACCCGCCCGCGATCGACCCCCCCGGCACCCTCCGCACGTCGGACGCGGCGCGCCACGTCGCGAGCCGCGGCAAAACCGGCGTCGGTGAGCAAGGCGCCGGCCCCCAGGCCCACCGCGAAGTCGACCGCCAAGGCCGCTGCGAAGACCGCGGCGAAGCCGTCCGCGACCGCGCCGTCGGCACGAGCGGCCGGCGATACCGCCGCGCGCCGCGGGCTGTATCCCGCGATCGAGCCGTACCGGCGCGGCTACCTGCGCGTCTCGGAACTGCACGAGCTCCATTTCGAGGAATGCGGCAACCCGGCCGGCAAGCCCGCCGTGTTCCTGCACGGCGGGCCGGGCGCGGGCGCGGATGCCCGCGCTCGCCAATTCTTCGACCCGCGCCACTATCGCATCGTGGTGTTCGACCAGCGCGGCTGCGGGCGGAGCCGGCCGAGCGCGAACCTGGTCGAGAACACGACCTGGCATCTGGTGGCCGACATCGAACGCCTGCGCAAGCACCTCGGGATCGATCGGTGGCTGGTGTTCGGAGGCTCCTGGGGCAGCACGCTCGCGCTCGCCTACGCCGAGACGCACCCGGAGCGGGTCACCGAACTCGTGCTGCGCGGGATCTTCCTGCTGCGCCAGGTTGAGATTCGCTGGATGTACCAGCAAGGGGCCTCGGCGATCTTCCCCGACCGCTGGGAGGCGTACCGCGACGCGATACCGGAAGACGAACGCGACGATTTCCTCGGCGCCTACCATCGCCGCCTGACCGGCACCGATCACCGCGCGGCGGTCGCCGCGGCGCGCGCCTGGTCGGTCTGGGAGGCCTCGACGAGTTTCCTGCGCAGCAACGCCGACAACATCGCCCGCTGGTCGGAGGCCGAGTTCGCGCTCGCGATCGCCCGGATCGAGTGCCACTATTTCGTCAATCGCGGCTTCCTGCGCAGCGAATCCCAGCTGCTCGACGATGTCGCGAGGATCCGGCACGTGCCGGCGACGATCGTGCAAGGCCGGTACGACGTCGTCTGCCCCGCGACGAGCGCGTGGGATCTGCACCGCGCATGGCCCGAAGCGGACCTGCGGATCGTCGCGGATGCCGGGCACTCCGCGTTCGAACCGGGAATCACCCACGAACTCGTGCTGGCGACGGATCGCTATCGAAGCCGCTGAGGCGCGTGGCTCGCGCTCGCCGCTCGACGAGCGAATCCCGTATGATCCTCGCGCGAACCGCACTGCGGTAGGGGAGAGATCGTCTGGAAATCGGGGAAGGGACGCGCCAGTCCGACCGGGATGACGCCCAGCTTCGCGCGCTGGGCTACGAATCGCACTTCGACCGAACGATGTCGAAGTGGGAGAACTTCTCGCTCGGCTTCACTTACCTCTCGCCGGTCGTCGGCGTCTACACGATCTTCGCGAGCGCGTTCGCTGCGGGTGGGCCGCCGATGTGGTGGACCTACGTGCTCGTCGGCATCGGCCAGTGGCTCGTGAGCCTCGTGTTCGGCGAGATCGTCTCCCAGTTCCCGATCTCCGGTGGCTTGTATCCCTGGGCGCGCCGGCTGGTCGGCAAGCGCTGGGCCTGGATGGCCGGCTGGGTCTACGGCTGGGCGCTGTGCTGCACGATGGCCGGCGTCGCGACCGGCGCGGCGCCCTTCGTCGCGCAGGCGTTCGGTCTCGCGGTCACACCGGCCGCCGCGACCGCGATCGCGCTCGTGCTGCTCGCGGCGACGACCGCGCTGAACCTGAGCGGCACCCGGCTGCTCGCGCGCGTGGCACTGATCGGCTTCGTGTGCGAACTGGTCGGCGCCCTCGTGGTGGGCGGCTACTTGATGCTGTTCGCGCGGCACCAGCCGCTGTCGATCCTGCTTGATAAGCACTTCGTCGCGCCGCATGGACCCTATTGGCCGGCGTTCCTCGCGTCCTCGCTCGCGGCGATGTTCTGCTACTACGGCTTCGAGGCCTGCGGCGACGTCGCCGAGGAGACGCCGGACGCGAGTCGGATGATTCCGAAGGCGATGCGCATGACGATCTACATCGGGGGGGCGGCCGCCTGCTGGGTCTGCCTCGCGTTCGTGCTCGCGATCCCGAACGTGCCGGCGGCGATCTCCGGCGCGGATCCGGATCCCATCGCGACCTTGCTGCGGCTCGCGATGGGGGATACCGGGTTCCGGGCCGTGATCGGCGTGGTGCTGATCTCGTTCGTGTCGTGCCTGCTCAGCCTGCAGGCCGCGGCGAGCCGGTTGATCTATGCGTACGCGCGCGACCGGATGATCGCCGGCAGCGGCTTCCTTGGCCGGCTCTCCCCCGGGAGGCACGTGCCCTCGAACGCGCTGCTCGTGATGGGCGCGATACCGGCCTTGATCGCACTCACCGGGCTCTGGCTGCAGGACGCGATCGCGACGATCATCAGCTTCGCGGCGATCGGCATCTACGTCGCGTTCCAGATGATCGTGCTCGGTGCGCTGTTCGCGCGCAGCCGCGGCTGGCGTCCGTCCGGACCGTTCCGCCTCGGACGCAAGGGCTGGATCGTGAACGCGCTCGCGCTCGCGTACGGCGTCTCGGCGATCGCGAACATCCTGTGGCCGCGAAATCCAGGACAACCGTGGTACGCGAACGACGCGATGATCGTCACCACGATCGGGGTGCTCGCGCTCGGTCTGCTCTACATGGTCTCCGCGCGCCCGTACGAGCACGGTACCGCACCGGCGGGCGATGCCCACCGGTTGAGCTCGCAGACGCCCTGAACGCGAGCCTGAACGACCCGAGCGCCGCCGGGGTCAGCGGCGTCTACGGCGCAACGGCGACTCGACTGCGTGAGCCCGAAGCCGGTTCGAGTTGAAAATTATTTCATTGACAGTGAGAAAGAGTACGCCAGCGCCGCGGTCGATTTTGGCATCATGCCTCCCGTTCCCGAGGCCTGCACCCCCAGGGAACACGGTTTAGGATCCATTCGCCCCGGCAAGCCAGCCAACTCCCCCGTCGGCGCGAACATCCAACGGCGCGAGCGCTCAATCGTCTCGCGCCGCATTTTTTTCACCTCGAGCCGCCGCGACGCGCTGGTGCAACAGCCCGCCGAGCGGCCGCAGCGCCCCGCTTCCCGGAAAGATCGTCCGCGAGAGCACCTCCGCCGACAGGCCGAAGTGCGAGCCGAGCACGCCCTTGAAGACCGCGCGCTGATCGGTGGTCGCGTGCACGTCGCGATTCTGATAGAGCTCCGCCGGGCGCATCCCGGGCCACTGCCCGCCGACGCGTCCCCCGGCAACCGCCCCACCGAACACGAACATCGCACCCCCCGTCCCATGATCGGTGCCCGCGGTGCCGTTCGCTCGCGCCGTCCGGCCGAATTCGGTCACGACGACCGCGACCGTGCGCCCCCAGGCCGGCCACACTGCATCATGGAACGCGTGCACCGCGTGATCCAGTTCGGCGAGCTTGCGCGCCAGGATCGGCGCCTGGTTCGCGTGGGTATCCCAGCCATAGTCCTCGACGAACGCGATCCGCGGCCCGCCGCGGCGCGCGAGGAACGCGCCCGCCGCCGCAGCGATCGTCGGCAACCGCCGGCCGGCGACCATGCGCGCGCCCGCGAGGTGCGCGTCGATCCCGGCATCCTCGCCCCGTTCGGTGATCGCCTCGGCGAAGGGCGCGGCCAGGACCGAGTCCTCGCCGTACAGCGGCTCGAGCCGCTGCAGCAGGATCGGGTTCACGCGATTCGGCAACGGCGGCGACCACTCGTCGATCTTCGCGGGGCCGCGCAGGATCAACGGCATCACGGTCGTCGCCGACAGGCCGCCGTCGTGCAGGCAACCGACCGCCCGGTTGAGCCAGCCGGTCTCGGCCCCGGACGGGGAATCGCTGCCGTTCTCGACGCAGTCCTGCGCCTCGAAATGGGACCGCCCCCAGTAGGGCGGTGCGGCGGCGACGATCGGCAGGAATTCGTGTCGCGCGTACAACCCCGCGCAGAACGCGAGCGACGGATGCAGGGCGAACGTCCCGTCGAGCCTCAGCGCAGCGCCACCCGCTTCGGTCGCGCCGTCCGGCGACAACGCGAGCGGACCACGCAGCGCGGAATATCCGGGGTCGCCAACCGGCGGGACGGCATGGAGGCCATCGAGACCGCCGCGCAGCAGCACCACGAGCAGCCGCGGTCCGGCCGGTGCCGCGGCGGCGCTCGCCGGCGCCCAGCCCGCGCAGGTCGCCGCCCCGAGGCCGCAACCGATCATCGTCAGGAGCTCTCGCCGCGTGACCATCAGATCCTCCATTGGAACGCGGGGCTCGCGAAGAGCATCGCGACCGCCTGTCGAGGCGCTTCCGCGCGGTCGATCGCGGTCCGTGTCGGTGCGTCGAATCCCGAACCCAGCACGGACCGCGCGAGCGAACCCGGATCGAGTGCCGCGCGCGGCACGTGCGCCGCGAGACCCTCTGCGGCCTGCACCCGCTTCCACAGCGCATCGGGTCCGATCCAGTCGGCCGCGAGATCGCTGAATCCGGCAGGCGCGCGCGGCATGAAGGTCGGTTCGCCCAATCGCGCCGCGAGCCCCTCGAACGGCTGCGGTCGCGCCCCCGGCACGATCGACCCGCCGCGCAGTGCCGCGATCAGGAAATCCTGCGGCGATCGAAACTTGCGTGCGCTCGGCGACCACGCGGCCGGCGCGTCGATCAGCGCCGCATACACCACCGACAGCTCGCCCCCGCCGTCGAGGTAGGCCGCCGCGAGGTGATCGACGAGGGCGGGCGGCGGCTCGTCGGCAACGAAGTGTCGCGCGAGCTCGAACCCCAGATGCCGCGCGGTCGCGCGGCTCGCCGCCAGATCGAGCAGGATCGCGCGGGCCTGGTCGAAGCCGGTGTCAGGGTAACGGCGACCCAGGACGACCCGGCACCCCGGTTCGTGCGCGGCCGCCCGATAGAGGAACGCACGATCGATCGTGCCGCGCGCGAGCTGCGCCGGGAACGGCAGGCTCCAGCCGGTCAACGCCCGCGCGAACTCGGTCACGTCCGCCTGGGTGTACCCCGAGTTCGCACCGAGCGTGTGCAGTTCCAGGATCTCCCGCGCGAGGTTCTCGTTGAGCCCGAGCGACCGGACCGGCAGGTCGCGGCGCCCGGCGCGGCGCGCCAGGCGTCGGTCGACGCGCCGGGCGAACGGCGAATCCGGGCCCACGGACTGCGCCTGGTCGAGGTA
>JAJXYU010000169.1 GCA_021780395.1 Pseudomonadota bacterium | reverse complement strand
TCGCGGCCGGGACCGCCCGGGCGTGCGCGCCCGCGCGGCGGTCGTCGCGCGCGGGCGTGCTCGCGGCCGGCTCCGGCGGCAACTCGGTGCTCGATCGCGGGATCGTGCCGACGACGGTGCCGTCGTCGAACTCGAT
The DNA here is from genome assembly GCA_021780395.1 of Pseudomonadota bacterium. The sequence goes on along the minus strand of JAJXYU010000169.1, from coordinate 7,968 downwards.
CAGCGGAGCGCCGGTCGCGATCACGTCGCCCGCCGCGCCGTGCAGCGCAAGCACCGTGCCCGCGAACGGGGCGGGCACTTCGACGACCGCTTTCGCGGTCTCGACCGAGACCATCGGCTGATCCGCGGCGATGCGCTCGCCGACGTTCACGTGCCATTCGACGATCTCGGCCTCGCTCAGCCCTTCGCCGAGATCCGGAAGGTGGAACGTCGTCATCTCGAATCAGCCATCGTGGTGCGAACCGCTTCGACGATCCGGCGAACGTCCGGGATGTACTCGCGCTCGAGCCGGTAGAGCGGCATCACCGTATCGTAGCCGGTGACCCGACGGATCGGCGCGAGCAGATCGTACAGACCGTCCTCGGCGACGATCGCGGCGATCTCGGCTCCGACGCCGACGTTGCGCGCGGCTTCCTGGACGATCACCAGGCGACCGGTACGCGCGACCGAGTCGAGGATCGTCGTCGCATCCACCGGGCTCAAGGTCGCGAGGTCGATCACTTCGGCGTCGACGCCGGCATCGGCGAGTTCGGCGGCGGCCTGCAGGGTCTCGGCGATCATCGCGCCCCAGGCGACGATCGTCACGTCGGACCCTTCGCGCAGCACGAATGCCCGGTCGAGCGGCAACGCGCGGCCGTCGTCGGGGACTTCCTGGCGCGACGCGCGGTACAACCGCGTGGGCTCGAGGAACATCACCGGATCCGGGTCCCGGATCGCGGCGAGCAGCAGTCCGTAGGCCCGGGCGGGCGACGAGGGACAGACGACGCGAAGCCCCGGGATGTGACACAACAGGGTCTCGACGCTTTCGGAGTGGTGTTCGGGTGCGTGGATCCCGCCGCCGTGCGGCATCCGCATCACGATCGGGCAGGTCAGGCGCCCGCGCGTCCGGTGACGCATTCGCGACATGTGGTTAATGATCTGGTCGAGCGCGGGGTAGAGGAACCCCATGAACTGGATCTCCGCGACCGGCTTCAGGCCCTGTGCGGCCATGCCGATCGCGACGCCTGCGATCGCGCTTTCGGCGAGCGGCGTGTCCTGCACGCGCTCCGCGCCGAAGCGCTGCTGCAGTCCTTGCGTCGCGCGGAACACCCCGCCGTTCGCGCCGACGTCCTCGCCGATCACGACGACCGTCGGATCGTGCTGCATCTCCCAGCCATGCGCCATCGCAATGGCCTCGACCATCGTCACTTTCGACAAGTCAGTGCCCACGCGTCCCGGCATGGCGGCGCGCGGCCACGCGCTGCTCGCGGATCCGCTCGGGCAGGTTCGCGAACAAGTGGTCGAACATCGCGTCGCTCGACGGCCTCGGTGCCGCGAGGTAGTCCGCGACGGCCGCGTCGATCGTCCGCGCGCATTCCGCGAGGAGTTCGCGCTCCCGGTCGGCGTCCCAGTGAAGCGACTTTTCGAGGTAGCGCCGGGTGCGCAGCAGTGGCTCGAGCGCGCGCGCGTCGTCGACCTCGCGTGCGCTGCGGTAACGGCTCGCATCGTCCGCGGTCGTGTGATCGCTCAGCCGATAGGTCAGCGCTTCGACGAGCGTCGGACCGCCGCCGCCGCGGGCGCGATCGAGGGCCGCGGACATCGCCTCCCGGACCGCGAACACGTCGTTCCCGTCGACCTGCAACCCCGGGATGCCGGCGGCGATCGCCTTCTGCGCGAGCGTCTGCGTCGCCGTCTGCGCGGTGACCGGGATCGAGATCGCCCAGCCGTTGTTCACGACCACGAACACGACCGGCAACGCCCGCGCCCCCGCGACGTTCAAGGCCTCGTAGAACGCCCCTTCGGAGGTGCCTCCGTCGCCGATGGTCGCGACGGCGCAGCGCGCCTCGCGCCGGATCTTGAACGCCATCGCCGCACCCGTCGCGTGCAGGGTCTGGGTCGCGATCGGCACGCACCACGGAAAGTCCGCGCGTGGGCCCGAGAAGTCGTTGCCGCGCTCGTCCCCGCCCCAGTACAGCAGGATCTCGTGCATCGTGACGCCGCGCCACAGCTGCGTGCCGACCTCGCGATACACCGGAGCGAGCACGTCCTCGGCGCGCATCGCCGCGCCGACCCCGACGTGCGTCGCCTCGTGGCCGAGGCAGGACGCGTAGGTGCCGAGTTGACCCGTGCGTTGCAGGTTCACCGCCTTCGCGTCGAATGCCCGCGCGAGCGTCATCGCACGGTACATCCGGAGCACCTCCTGTGGATCGCGGGCGAACGCCGGCAGGTCGCCGACCACGTTGCCATCGGGATCGAGGCGCTGCAGGTACTCGACCCGGAATTCCACGACCGTGCGCATCGGCGAATTATGCCAGGGCGTCGGGCGTCGTGCTCGCGGTCGCGTTCAGGCCCGATGCTCGCTCGCGAGGTAACGCTCGGACTGCATCTCGATCAGGCGGCTCGTCGCACGCGCGAAGTCGAAGCGCAACCGCTCGCCGCGGTAGAGCGCGTCCGGCGCGGCAGCCGCGCAGAGCACCAGATTCACGCCGCGGTCGTAGAGCGCGTCGATCAGGGTGAGGAATCGCCGGGCCCCGTCGTCCCGGTCTGCGGTCAACACGGGCACCGCGGACAGGAAGATCGTGTGGTAGCGGTGTGCGAGTTCGAGATAGTCGTTCGCGCCACGCGCGGTCTCGCACAGCTCGGTGAACTCGAACCAGGCGATTCCCTGGGCCGTGTCGCGCGCGGCGAGCGGCCGTCCGCCGACGTCGAGCGTGATCGCGCCGGTCGGCGCCGAGGTCGCGAGACTCAGGAACAGGCACCGCATCGCGGCGCCGGCGCCGGCGTCGGCGGCGTCGAAATAGGTGCGCTCGCCCGCAAAGCTCGCCAGGCGATAGTCGATCGCTCCATCGAGGTGGACGATGTCCAGGTTCTCCTCCAGCCGGTCGATCGCGGGCAGGAACCGTGCGCGCTGCAATCCGTCCTTGTACAGCTCACGGGGCGGCTGGTTCGAGGTCGCGACCAGGGTGACGCCGCGGCGGAACAGGCCGTCGAGCAAACCCGACAGGAGCATCGCGTCGCCGATGTCGGAGACGAAGAACTCGTCGAGGCAAACGAGCCGAGCGCGCGAGGCGAGATGCTCGGCGACGAGTTCGAGCGGTGCGGTCCGCTCGCCGATCGCGCGCAACTGCGCATGGACGGTGCGCATCAATACGTAGAAATGCGCCCGTTCGCGCTCGGCGAAGGAGAGCGACTCGTAGAACAGGTCCATCAGCCGGGTCTTGCCCCGGCCGACCCCGCCCCACAGGTAGACACCGCGAGGGCTCCGCGCGTGGCCGAAGCGGCGCGCGATCCGCAGCCGCCAGCCCGGCGCCGGGCGATCGAGCTCGGCCGCGAGCGCGTCGAGCCGAGCGGCCGCAGCGAGCTGCCCGCGGTCGTGTTCCAGTCGCCCTGCCGAGAACTCGCGTTCCAGCCGCGCGGCGACCCCATCGCGCCGTGAACGCACTCCGCCGCCTTCAGAGCCCTTGGTAATTCGGTCCCGAGCCGCCCTCCGGCGTCGTCCAGGTGATCTGGTCGGTGTAAGGCTCCTTGATGTCGCAGGCCTTGCAGTGCACGCAGTTCGACGAATTGATCTGCAGCTTCCGGCCACCGGCGCCGTCGTCGACCATCTCGTAGACGTTCGCCGGACAGAAATTGGTGCAGGGATTGCCGAACTCGGTCGCGCAGCGGGTCGAGCAGATCGAGGTGTCGGCGACGTGCAGGTGGATCGGCTGGTTCTCCTCGTGCGCGGTCGCGGCGAAGAAGATCGCGGCGAGGCGGTCGCGGGGCGGCAATTCGCGCTCGCCCCAGCCGCGGTCCGGCGACGCGTAATCCTCGAGCTTGCGCAGCGCGAGATGATCGTCGTGATTCGCGAGCGTCCACGGCGACTTGCCCATCGTGATCGTCTCGAACGAGGCGTTCGCGAGACCGAACCACAGGCCGCGGCGGAATCCCGGGCGCACGTTGCGGACCTTGCGCAGCTCGCGGCCGCCGGCCGATTCGCGCCACCGCCGGTCGAAGCCCGCGCTGGTGCCGGTCTCGGCGTAGTGCTCGGCGGCGGTCACGCCCGAGCGGATCGCCTGATGAATGCCCTTGATCTTCGGCGTGTTCAGCGTGCCGCCTGCGTCGCCAATCAGCACCGCGCCGGGCATCTCGAGCATCGGCGCCGACTGGTAGCCGCCCTCGATCAGGGTGCGCGCTCCGGCGGAGAGGATCTCGCCGCCGGCGAACAGCGGCTTCACGAGCGGATGGTTCTTGAACTGCTGGAATGCCTCGAACGGCTTCATCCGGGGATCCTCGTAGTCCAGGCCCACGACGAAACCGACGTAGACGCGGTCCTGGTCGAGGTGGTAGAGGAAGCTGCCTCCGTAGGTCCGGTTGTCGAGCGGCCAGCCGAGGGAATGCTGGATCAACCCCGGTTCGACCCGACCGGGTGGCAGCTGCCACAGCTCCTTGAACCCGAGGCCGTAGGTCTGTGGCGACTTGCCCCGATCGAGTCCGTAGCGACGGATCATCTGCTTGGAGGCGCTGCCGCGGCAGCCCTCGGCGAACATCGTGAGCTTCGCGTGGATCTGCGGTCCCGGCGCGTAGTTCGGTCCCGGCTCTCCGGACTTCTCGACGCCCATGTCGCCGATCTGCACGCCCATCACCGCGCCGCCGTCGTCGATCAGCGCTTCGGCGGCGGCGAAACCCGGGAACACGTCGACGCCGAGCCGTTCGGCCTCTTGCGCGAGGATCGGCGTCAGCTGACCGAGCGACAGGATGAAATTGCCGTGATTCGCCATCTGCGGGGGCGTCGGCAGGCGATAGCGCCTGCGCCGGGTCATCCACCAGAACTCGTCGCGGGTCGCGGGCACGAAGGTCGCCGGCGGCTTGTCGCGCCATCCCGGCAGCAGCTCGTCGAGCGGCGCGGGCTCAAGGACCGCGCCGGACAGCGAGTGCGCGCCGACGCTCGCTCCCTTCTCGAGCACGCAGACGCCGATGTCGGGCTTCAGCTGCTTCAGCCGGATCGCGGCCGCGAGGCCCGCGGGGCCGGCGCCGACGATCGCCACCTCGTACTCCATCACGTCGCGCTGCGTTTCGCTCATCGAACGGTCACCTCGGTAATCCCCGGAAATTCGTGCTGCGGATCTTCGCGTCCGCGTTCAATCGATTTCGACGGCGACCGCGGTCGCCTCGCCGCCGCCAATGCACAGGCTCGCGATGCCGCGACGCCCGCCGCGCGCGCGCAGCGCATGCACCAGGGTCGCGAGGATCCGGGCACCGGTCGCGCCGATCGGATGTCCGAGCGCGCACGCGCCGCCGTGGACGTTGACCTTCGCCGGATCCAGGCCGAGGTCGCGGTTCGCCGCCATCGTCACGACCGCGAACGCCTCGTTCACCTCGAACAAGTCCACCTCGTCCGCCCGCCAGCGGATCCGGTCGAGGAGCTTGCCGATCGCGCCGATCGGGGCGAGCGTGAACCACTCGGGTTCGCGCGCGAAGCTCGCGTGGCCGACGACCCGCGCGATCGGCTCGAGGCCGCGCGCCTTCGCGAGCTTCGCCGAGGCGAGCACGAGCGCCGCCGCGCCGTCCGCAATGCTCGACGAGCTCGCCGCGGTGACCGTGCCGTCCTTCTTGAACGCCGGCTTCAGCGACGGAATCTTCTCGATCGAGACCAGGTGCGGCGTCTCGTCCGCGGTCACCGTCGCTTCGCCCGCGCGGGTGCGCGTCGTGACCGGCGAGATCTCCGCGGCGAACGCGCCGCGGCGCACCGCGTCCTGTGCGCGGCGCACCGACTCGGTCGCGAACGCGTCCTGCTCCTCGCGTCGAAAGCCGTATCGCTCCGCGGTCGCCTCGGCGAACGCGCCCATCATCTTGCCGTCCCACGGGCTCTGCAGTCCGTCGTAGAACATGTGATCGATGACTTCCTGATGGCCCATCCGGTAGCCGGCGCGCGCCTTCGGCAGCAGGTACGGTGCATTCGTCATCGATTCGAGGCCGCCCGCGACGACGAGCGAGGCGGAACCCGCGGCGATCGCGTCGGCGGCGCTCATCACGGCCCGCATGCCGGATCCGCACATCTTGTTGAGCGTGGTCGCCGGGATCGAGTCGCGGACGCCGGCGCCGAGTGCCGCCTGCCGTGCCGGAGCCTGCCCGAGCCCCGCGGAGAGCACGCAGCCCATCACGACCTCGTCGATCTCGGCCGGATCGATTCGCGCCGCGGCGACCGCGCCGCGAATCGCGGCGGCGCCGAGCTGGGGCCCGGTCACGGAGGCGAGCGCGCCCTGGAACGCGCCCATCGGCGTACGCTGTGCAGCGAGAATCACGATCGGATCGGCGGACATCGGCTCTTCCCCCTCAGATTTGGCGGCACTGACCGGCCGCCCAGTATAACCGGCAGAGCCCCGGGGACGGGCGTCTGCGGGGCATCGCGGTCAGGCGAGGGGTTCGCCGATCGCGGCCGCGATCAGTTCCCGGCTCCGGTCGCGCGCGTCCTCACCGCGCAGCACCTCGAGCACCTCGACCCTGATCGGCCGGCGGCGCAGCAGCGCGCTTCCCGAGGGCAGCACCTCGCGCGTTCCGTGGATCGCGACCGCGACGATCGGCATCCCCGCGCGGGCGGCGGTCGTGAACGCGCCGCGCAGGAACTGGCCGACCTGCCGGATCTCGGTGAACGTGCCTTCGGGGAAGAACACCAGGGATTGGCCTCGCGTCGCGCGCTTGACCACGCGGCGGGCGTCGGCCGCGCCACGCCGCGGATCGAAGCGCTCGACGAACTCGGAGCCCAGTCGTCGCAGCAGGAAGCCGGCGAGCGGAACCTGGACCATCTCGCGCTTGATCACGAACGCGAAATGGGGCGGGAGCGCGGCGATCGCGACGATCCCGTCGAGATAGCTCGCGTGGTTCGCGACCACGACGCAGGCCTCTCCCGGCAGGCGTTCGAGACCCTCGACCGAGAACGGGATCCGCGCGGCCTTGAGGAATGCCCGGGCGCTTCCGCCGGCGACCCGCCGGCGCGCGTGGTCGTCGCGCACGAACACGTTGATCACGAGCGTGGCGAGACCGAGTCCGACGAACACGACCCCGCAGTACAGCGAATAGATGCCGCGGCGCATCGGCAGCGGGCGGGAGCGGGTGCGGACTGTGATCTGCGTCTCCTTATGTTAATACTGGGTGGTGATTGTGATTCGGGTCACGTCGCTCGTGGCGGGGCGATCCGATACTGCCGTCCAACCCGCAGCGGCCCGGGGCCGGCGCGGTGTCACGATGCGAGAAACCATGACGACGGCTCTCAAGCGCTCGGTTTATACACGCAGTTCCGGAACGGCGGTACTGCCGGGGGATCGCGACGCGGCGGACCCGGCGCTGCAGCGCTTCCTCGACGCGGTCTGGGCCGAACGCGGCCTCTCGGCGAACACGCTCGCGGCCTATCGCGCGGATCTGACCGCGCTCGGCCGGTGGCTCGACGCGCGGCAGAGCTCGCTTCTGAAGGCGACGCGGATCGAGTTGCTCGGGTTCATCGCCGCGCGCGCCGAGGGTGGCTCGAGACCGCGCTCGACCGCCCGGCAACTGTCGAGCTTTCGACGCTTCTACCGATTCATGATCCGCGAGGGCGCGATCGCGGCGGATCCGACCGCGCAGATCGCGATGCCGAAGATCGGGCGCTCGCTGCCGAAGTCGCTGACCGAGGCGGAGGTCGAAGCGCTGCTCGAGGCGCCCGTGGTCGTCGATCCGCTCGGTCACCGCGATCGCACGATGCTCGAGGTGCTGTACGCGACGGGCTTGCGCGTGTCCGAGCTCGTGAACCTGAAGCACAGCCAGGTGAACCTCAACCAGGGCGTGATGCGCATCGTCGGCAAGGGCAACCGCGAGCGGCTGATTCCGCTCGGCGACGAGGCCGTCGGCTGGCTGCAGCAGTTCAGCGCCGGCCCCCGGCTCGAGATCCTCCTCGAACGCCAGACCGACTACCTGTTCCCCACCCGGCGCGGCGATCGGATGACGCGGCAGGCGTTCTGGCACATCATCAAGCGGT
>JAJXYU010000174.1 GCA_021780395.1 Pseudomonadota bacterium | reverse complement strand
ACGCTTTCCCGACATCACGCTCACGCACGAGTGGCCGGATATCGCGCTCGAGACGCTCGCGCCGGACGCGCAGACGGCGGTGGTTGCGCTATCGCACGATCCGAAGCTCGATGATCCCGCGCTCATCGCCGCGCTGGCGAGTCCGGCGTTCTACGTGGGCGCCCTCGGCAGCCGACGAACCCATGCGGCGCGACTCGAGCGGTTCGCGACGCGTGAGATCACCGGAACGGAGCGATTGCGCGCGCCGGTGGGACTCGACCTGGGCGGGCGATCCGCCGGCGAAATCGCGATCGCGATCATCGCCGAGATCATCCAGACCCGCTATCGGCCGGGGTAGGATCGCGCTGGCGCCGTGGCGGCCCGCGATGGGCAAGACCCCTACGCGGAGGGTATGCTGGGGCGTCCGCCCGGTTCCGACCTGCATCGCAAAACTCGTGGAGAACGCGCATGACAGCAGCGACTCGATCCGACCCTGCGCGCGGCAACCGGCTCGGCCCGATCTTGCGGATATTCGGTGCGATCTGGTTGGCGAACGCGGCCTTTCAGGCGGTCGCATGGCTGGCCGTTCCCGCCGCCGAGAAAAACTTCCTCCACGCGCTCGCCAAGCCCGCATCCAAGGTGCCGGCGTGGATCAGACCGCTGCTGTCCGCTGCGCTGCATGCCACGAGCTGGGTCGGCCCGCGGCTCGTCGCCGGCTGCCTGGTGGCGATCGCCGCGCTGCTGGGCCTCGCGCTGCTGACCGGCCGCAAGCTCGCGCTTGCAGCCCGCGCCGGCATCGTGTTCAGCCTGGTCTGCTGGGTGTTCCTCGACGGCTTCGGATTCCCGTACAGCGGTGGGCAGACCGACCCCGGCGTGTTCATCGCCTATGCGATCGCCTTCCAGTTCGTTCTTGCCGCGGCGCCCGCGATGGACGGCCGGCACGCGAACGCGGCGACGGCCGGCCGGCTGTGGCACGCCGCGCGCATGAGTTTCGGCGTGCTGTGGCTGTTCGATGCCGCGCTGAAATGGCTGCCGGCATTCCTGTTTCATTTCAGCAGCCAGATCACCTCGGCCATCCCGGGTCAGCCGCACTGGATCGCCGCGTGGCTCAGTTTCGTCGTTGCGATCGTGCACGCGGTCGGGCCGGTCCTGGTCGCCGTGGCCGTCGGTGTGGCCGAGATCGCGATCGCCGTCGCACTGCTCCGCGGCAAGGGCTTGCGCCTGTTCGTTCCGTTCGGCGTGATGTATTCGCTCGCGGTCTGGGCGACCGCGGAAGCCTTCGGCGGACCCTACTCGACCGCCGGAACGGGGGTCCGCGGCAATGTCCTCGGCAACGTCCTGATCTATCTGATTCCGTTCCTGTTCCTGTGGGTGGGAGGCGCGGAACTCGCGACGGTATAGACGACGCCGGGTTCCCGAGGAATCGTGCGGCCGTGCGCGGGTGACGGAGGACGAACGATGCATCGGGCACCAGACACCGGCGGCTCGCGAGTCGCCACCGCCGCGGCGCTCACCGGCCGCTGCCTGTGCCGGAGCGTGCGCTATCGCTGCGGCGCGCTGCTGTATCCGGCGACCTGGTGCCATTGCGAATCCTGTCGCCGCGCGAGCGGCACGACGCCGGTCGGCTGGTTCACGGTCGCGCTCGCGTCGGTCGAGTTCCACGGCGATGCGCTGCGCACCCATCGCTCCTCGCCCGGGGTCGAGCGCCGCTTCTGCCCGGTCTGCGGCACGCCGCTCACGTACTGGAGCGAGCAACGCCCGATGGAGCTCGACCTCACGCTGGGCAGCCTCGATGAGCCCGATCGCGTGACGCCGGTCGACCACATCTGGATGGCCGACGCGCCGCATTGGGACCGGCCGGCGGACGGTCTGCCGCAGCATCCGGGACTGCGGCCGGCGACCCGGCGGTAATGCTCAGGGCATTGCCCGGGCGAGAGCGCGCGCCCGGTACCACCCGGGGCCTATGGGTGCGCGCCCACCCGTCGATTCGGCGCGAAACTCAAAGCCGATGCAACGCGCAGATCTTGTGGCCGTCCGGATCGCGGAGATAGGCGAGATAGAGCTTGCCCACGCTGCCCTCGCGCACGCCCGGCGGGTTTTCGCAGGTCGTGCCACCGGCAGCGAGACCCGCCGCGTGCCACGCATCCGCCTCGGCGGGCGATGCGGCCGCGAAACCGATGGTCATGCCGTTGGCGCAGGTCGCGGGCTCGCCGTTGATCGGTTTCGTCACGGAGAAAATGCCGGTCGGCGTTCGATAGAAGATCCTGTGGCCATCGACTTTTGCCGGCGGCACACCGAGCGTGCCCAGCACGACATCGTAGAAAGCCTTCGCGCGCTGCAGGTCATTGGTACCGATCATGATGTGGGAAAACATCGACCTTCCTTCTGGTTGAGAAATCGGTTCGCCGGCCAGTATACGGGGCGGCGTCGCCGGCGCATCTTCGCCGCAGGAGAGCAGCCAAGAAGTCGGCCGGCTCCGCCGCGTCTCCCGGCTACAGGCCTAAGCAGAGGAACTGACTGAATTCATTGGGACGGTAATCGGCATACGCCTCGCAGTCGATGAACCCGCGCTGGCGATACAGGGCCAACGCCGGCTCGAACGCAGGACCCGTTCCGGTCTCGAGACCGAGGCGACGCAGCCCGCGTCGACGCGCTTCACCGACGATGTGCTCGAGGAGCGCGCTGGCGACGCCCTTGCGCAGGTGTCTTGGATGAGTTCGCATCGATTTCAACTCGCCCGTTCCATCGCCAAGCTCCTTGAGCGCGGCGATGCCCGCCAATGCGGGTCCGTCCCACGCCGACCAGACCGTGACGTTGGACGCCGTCAGCCCCGACAGGTCGAGCGCGCACACCTGTCCGGGAGGCGAGCTCCGATGCATTTCTGCAATGTGCAGAGTCACGAGCTCGCGTGTCGGCTCACCGCGGAGATCGTCCAGACGAATTTCGAACATTCGCGTTGCCCGTCCTCGAAATGCCGATGACCACCTTCCGGGTCTTCCGGCCTATGCCGCATCCGCCTCGAGCCGCCGACGCTCGCGAAACTCCGCGTCCTGGCGCTCCTGTTCGATGTGATCCAGCACCGCATCGACGTCCGCCGCGCCGGTGTCGGCCGGGCAGATTCCCGACAGCGCCGTTTCCGGCGTCAATTCGCCGGCTTCGTAGCACTTCCAGATTTCGCGCGCGTACTGCGTTTCAAGCAACTCCGGTGCGCTTCGGCCAAACGCCGCGCGCATGTTGTTCACGTCGCGCTCCAGCATCGCGAACGCGTTGTTGTTGCCCGCCGCATGCACGGCCTGCGGCAGATCGATGATGACCGGTCCGCCCGCGCTCACCAGCACGTTGAAGTCCGACAGATCGCCGTGGATCAGCCCGGCGCACAGCATGCGCACGATCTGCGAGATCATGAACGCATGCCACTCGCGCGCCTGGTCGGCTGAAATCTCGACCTCGTTGAGCCGCGGCGCGGGCCGTCCCTCGGCATCGCACACCATCTCCATGAGCAGTACGCCTTCGTGCACGAGATAGGGCGCCGGAACCCGGACGCCGACGCCGGCGAGAAGATACAAGGCCTCCACCTCGGCGTTCTTCCACTCCGTCTCCTGCACCCGCCGCCCATGGCGGCCGCGCTTGCTCATTGCGCGCTGGTCACGGCTGTTGCGCATCTTCCGGCCCTCGGTGTACTGCGCAAGCCGATGGAAGCCGCGGTGCTCGGCCTCCTTGTAGACCTTGGCGCAGCGGATGGCGTCACCGCAGGCGACGAGGAATACGGAGGCTTCCTTGCCGCTCTTCAAGCGGCGCACGACGGAGTCGACCAGTCCGTCGTCGATCAGGGGCTGCAGTCCGGCAGGCGTCTTCATGAGGCTTGGCAACTCATCGCGGGTGATGGGCGACCTACGCGCCCGAAAATACGAGCAGCACGACCGCCCGGCGCCGGCGACGGCGACGGCGACGGCGATCATCGCGCCAGTGTCGGCGTCCGGGAGTTCGGCGGCTGGACGGATGCCATTGTAGAGGCAATCGGCACCCGGGATCGGTGATTTCGCCGTGAATCGGGCAATCCAACCGCGGCAGCCCCGGCTTTCGGTCGAGTGCAGTCCACTCGAACCCGACGCGATGCCCGCGGGGGTGCGCGCACCACCGGCGCTGCGCGTCAGGCGAGCCCGAGGGCGGCCCGCACCCGCGCCCCGACGCCGGTGAGCCGCGGCGCCGGCTCGTTCGCGAACACGAGACGCAGGTATTGCTCCCCGTGGGTCGCGCCCCAACCGGACATCCCCGTGGCGCAGATGCCCTGCTCGAGCAGACGCGCCGAGAGCGTACCGCCGTCGATGCCATGGTCCGACGCGCGCAGCAGCATCGACCATCCGCCGGCCGGCAGGCCGAAGGACAGCCCGGCGAGTTCGCGCGCCAGCACGTCACGGCGGGTCTGCAGTTCCTCTACATAGGGCGCGAGCGTGCCCGCCGAGCGCTCGAGCGCGGTCGCCACCGCATCCTGCGCGATCCCGACCGGCACCACGACGTTGGCGAGCGAGACCGCGATCAGATCCGGCAGGTAGCGCTCGGGCGCGATGATCCATCCGACCCGCCAGCCGATCATGCGCAATTCCTTCGCGCACGAGCCCACGCTGATCGTCCGCTCCGCCATGCCCGGCAAGCCGGCCGGATGCAGTGGCCGCCGGCCGTCGAACAGCAACCGCTCCATCGCCGCATCGAGGATCAGGGTGAGATCATGCGCACGGCACAGATCGGCGACGACTGCCCAGTCGCTCTCCTCGAGGCAGCCGCCACAGGGCATCGAGGGCGACATCAGCAGCATCGCCGTCACCCGGGGTCCGATCGCGTCACGCAGCGCCTGCAGGTCGAGGCGCCACGGTTCGCCCGGCGCGAACACGAAGGGCACGAACTTCGGCACACCACCGACGAGGCGGATGCGGTTGATGAGCCCGACGTAGGTCGGATCGGTGACGACGACCTCGTCGCCCACTTCGACCGTCGCCAGCAGCACGTTCAGGATGCCGGACAACCCGCCGGCCGAGATCACGCAATTGCGCTCGCCGGAATATGCCACACCCGACAACCGTGCCACGTGCCGAGCGGCCGTCGCGCGCAAGCGGGCCTGGCCGACGAACGGCAGATAACTGTTGCAGGCGTCGTCGGCGACCGCGGCGCGGGTCCGCTCGACGGCCGCCTGGTCTGGCGGGATGTCGGTATCGAGGTTCTCCAATCGCAGCCAGTCCCGCCCCGACGCGTCGGCGAGAGCGCCCATGCGGTCGACGCCGATGCCGGCAATGTGCTGCAGGCGGCCAGGGCGCGCACGCGGCATGGCGATCTCCTCGCGCGGATGAGCGGCAGATGTCAGCACGGATGCCGTGACCGCGCAAGCTATGCCAGCGGGCGGTGCCTAACGATGCTCGGGGTGATCCCCGATAGCCGGGCGCCCGCCGAACGTATCGAATCAGCAACACGCTCCGGCGACCAGAACAACATGAAAAATAGGTAATTTTTATTTACCAGGGTTTGCTTGTGGTGGATTTGGCAAAGCGGCCCACAACAGGTAGCATTATCCCAAACCTTCCCCCGGGGAGACCCTCACCGGTGCGCCGGCGCCGCATCCGAACCCTTGGGTTCGGCGGCAGGGAAGCCCGAGCGACATGCAATGGAGCGATCATCAATGATGCACAGAAATCAAGTCCTGGCCATCGCGGTGGCGGCCGTTCTCGCGTCCGCAGGCGCCGCCGCGACCTACGCGGCCGACGCCCAGCCGAGCACGGCCCCCTCGAACCAGCTCGCCGAGATCGTCGTCACGGCGACCAAGCGCAAGACGCTGGCTCAGAACACGCCGATCAGCATGACGGTGCTCACCGCGGCCAACATCTCCGATCGCGGCCTCGTCGACTTCAACACCCTGGCCCAAGGGGTTCCAGGCCTGTCGATGCGCACCTCGGGACCCAACGAGACCGAGTACGAGATGCGCGGTCTGAACTCCTCCGGTGGCAACACCTCGATGGTCGGGGTCTACCTCGATGACGTCGCGCTCTCCGCCCCTGCTTCGGAGCAGCTCGGCAAGGTGATCATCGATCCGAACCTCTACGATCTGCAGCGCGTCGAGGTTCTGCACGGCCCGCAGGGAACCCTGTACGGCTCGAGTTCGATGGGCGGCACGGTCCGCCTGATTCCGGCCAGCCCCGAACTGGGGCGTTTCGACGGTTCCGGCGAGACGACCATTTCCAATACCGGATCCGGCGGCGGCATCAATTTCGCGCAGAACGGCATGGTGAACCTGCCGTTCGGTTCGACGGCCGCCTTGCGGCTCGTCGGCTCGCACACCACCACCAGCGGCTGGCTGAATCGCTACGTGCTCGCCGACGGCGCGGTGCAGACCGACACCTGCCCGAGCACACCGTGCTACCGGCCTAGCAATTTCTACACCGCACCGCTCATCTCGACGACCACGAATGCCAATTCGTCCACGGACGATTCGTTCCGCGCGACCCTGCTCTACCAGCCGAACGATCAGCTGAAGATCACGCCGATGCTCATGTGGCAGCAGGACGACGCGAATGCCCCGAACGCGGTCGACGTCAACGGGTCGCCGACCAATCCGGGCATGCCGGCGCAGAAGGGTCACTACGAGATCTATCAGACCTCCGAGCCGCAGACGGATCGCTTCACGCTCGGCAGCCTGAAGATCGAATACGCGATCACGCCGGACGTCGCGCTCACCTCGATCACCGGACTGTGGTCGAATCACGCGCTGGTCTCGCAGGACGGCAGCGAGGAAAATGCGGGCTCGGCGGGCCTCGGCTCGGCGACCCAGGCGTTCCCGTACGACACGTCCGCGGGCGGTATCGGACCGACGGGTCCCGGGCCGTACGGCCCGGGCGTCGAGGAGCGCGATTACACGCGGCAGGTGAGCGAGGAACTGCGCCTGGCGTCCACCGGCAACAGTCCGCTGCAATGGCTGGCCGGTTACTACTACCAGGATCTGAACTCCGAATGGGACATGTGGTCCGTCAATCCCCAGGCAGGCCCGATCGCCAACGTCTACGTCGATTACCAGCCGCAGACCATCCTGCAGAACGCGTTCTTCGGCAATCTCTCCTGGGAGTTCCTGCACGGCCTCACCGCGTCGATCGGGGTGCGTTGGTACCACTATTCCTACGACCAGACGAACACGGAGTTTGGTGACTTCACGCCGCTCGGCTTCGCGAACCTCCTGAGCGGAGCACCGACGGTCGCCGGCAACGTCGCGCCGTTCATCACCACCGCGAACGGCAGCGCGAACGGTACCAATCCGCGCTTCAACCTGACCTGGCAGATCGACCGGGATCACATGGTGTACGGCACGATCGCCAAGGGCTTCCGTCTCGGCGGCACCAGCCAGCCGTTCGTCGGCTACAACTATCCGGTGACCCCCGCGATCTGCGCGGCGCCCTCGTCCCTGGTGCAGCTCCAGCAGTGCGGCTTGCAGACGAAGCTCTCGGCGACACCGACGCAGCCGGGCACGATCTACACGAACGTCGCGAATTTCCCCAACGTCAACGGGCAAGGCGTACCGCAGTTCAACTCGGACTCGGTGTGGGACTATGAGATCGGCACGAAGAACGAGTTCTGGCATCACCGCGCCCTGTTCAACCTGACGGCGTATTTCGAGCGCTGGATGGATCCGCAGGTCTCGACCAACATCGCCGGCTTCGGCTTCACCGTGAACGGCGGCAACGCCAACATCTACGGACTCGAGGCGGAGTTCCGTGCCGACCTCGGCGACGGGTTCGATTTTGCGACGAGTTGGGGCTACACCCACAGCAAGTTCCTGACCGACAGCGCGATCGTCGGCATACCGCAAGGCTACGCGGTGCCGGATACCCCCAAGCTCACCGGTTCGGCGTCGCTCAACTACCATCACGCGCTGACCAACGACATGTCGTTCATCGGCAACGTCAACTACAGCTACGTCGGCTCGCGGTACGATCTGCCGTACGGCGTCACCGTCTACCTCAACAACATCAGTCAGACCCAGATCAATCTGCCGTCCTACGGCATCGTGAATCTGCGCGTCGGGCTGCGCACGGACAATTGGACCGCCGCGCTGTTCGTCGACAACGCGTTCAACAAGCAGACGCTGCTCGAT
>JAJXYU010000311.1 GCA_021780395.1 Pseudomonadota bacterium | reverse complement strand
ACCGGGCTCGACGCGGCGATCGCGCGGGCCGCGGCGAGCCGGATCGCGCCGAGTGCGCCGATCGGGTTCTCGACGCTGCTCGAGCTGCCGCCGCGGATGCGCGAGGCACAGGCGCGGTTCGGCGACACCGGCGGCATCCACGCGGCCGCGCTGTTCGACCGCGAAGGCGCGCTGCTCGACGTCGCCGAGGACGTCGGCCGGCACAACGCGTTCGACAAGCTGGTCGGGCGGGCCTTGCTCGACGGGCGGCTCCCGCTTCAGGACCGGATCGTGCTGCTGAGCGGGCGCGCGAGTTTCGAGCTCGTGCAGAAGGCGCTGCGTGCCGGCGTTGCGTTCCTCGCGGCGATCGGCGCGCCGTCGAGCCTCGCGGTGAATCTGGCGGAGTCGACCGGGCTCACCCTGGTCGGATTCCTGCGCGAGCGGCATTGCAACGTCTACGCGCACCCCGAACGGCTGCGCGCACCGGCGCCGCCGGCGCCTCACCGAACCGTGTAGCCGCGCGCCTCGAGACAGGCCGAGATCGCGCGCCGATACGCGTTCGCGGCGGCGATCTGCGCCGCGACCTGCCGATTGGCCGCCTGCGCCTGGGCCTGCGCGTTCGCGTCGGCCGCGGACCCGAGCACCGCGCCCGCGAGTCCGCCGAGCAACATCCCGGCGCCGCCGTTGTCGTCGCCGCCGATCATCGAACCGACGATCGCGCCGCCGACCGCCCCGGCGACCGTCCCCGCCCCCGGGGCGGGCGCGACCACGACCCGCTCGTAGGGCGGCGTGTTCGGGCTCGTCGGATCGACCCCGGTCTGCTGCACGGCCCAGACGTGGCAGTCGTAGCGGTCACGGGCGAGCTGGTCCGGACTCTGGCCCTGCGCGGGGTACACGAACAGGCGCGGTGGCGGGGGCGGCGCGTACGCGGTCGGCCGCACGGGCTGCTCGACGCAGCCACCGAGCACGCCGGCGACGAGGCCCAGCGCTCCCAGCGCGCCCAGTGCGCGCACTCGACGATTCCGGATACCGTGACGCAACATCCCCAGGGTCATGTGAGCGCGCCTCCTCGCGCGATCCTCGTCCATCCTGCTGCCCAGTGGACACCGCCCGACCGCGAAGGTTCGCGGCGGCGACCTTTGTAGACAAGTGCGCGACTTCTCCAGACAAGCGCGCGATCCCGGCCGCTGTGTATC
Organism: Pseudomonadota bacterium; assembly: GCA_021780395.1. Next base: position 6,955 of record JAJXYU010000311.1, on the reverse strand, counting down.
ATCGCCGAAGTCCTCGGGGAGTGCTCACAATCCATGAGTTTGAGCGTTTTCGACATTTTCAAGATCGGGATCGGCCCGTCGAGCTCGCACACGATGGGGCCGATGAACGCGGCCCGTGAGTTCGTCGAGGCGCTCGCGGCGCGCGGACTCCTCGAGCGCACCGTGCACCTGTCGGCGCAGCTCTACGGCTCGCTCGCGCTCACCGGCCGTGGCCACTGCACCGATCGGGCGGTGCTCCTCGGCCTCGAAGGCCACCGGCCGGACACGATCGACTCGAGCGTCGTGGAGCCGACCTTGCAGCGCATCCGCGGCGAGCGGCGCATCCGGCTCGCCGGCCGGCAGGAAATCGCGTTCGACGAACCGCTGAACCTGCTGTTCCACTTCGACCAGGTGCTGCCCGGGCACTCGAACGGGATGCGCTTCACCGCGCAGGACGAGAGCGGCGGGATCCTCTCGCGCGAGGAGTACTACAGCATCGGCGGCGGCTTCGTCGTGCAGGCGGGCGCGCAGGCCACCGCGGGCGAGGCGCGCGCGCGCGCGCCGTACGAATTCGAGTCGGCCACCGAACTCCTGGAGATCGGCCGCAAGAGCGGGCTCGAGCTCCACGAGATCATGCTCGCGCGCGAACACGCCTGGCGTAGTGCCCCCGAGGTGCGGGCGGGGCTGCTGCGGCTCTGGCAGGTGATGCAGGACTGCGTGCGCCGCGGCTTCGAGGCGCAGGGGCTCCTGCCGGGCGTGCTCGGCGTCCGGCGCCGCGCACCGAAGCTCTACCGCCAGCTGATGAGCGGCGATCCCGACAGCCCGATGCACGCGCTCGACTGGGTGAACGTGTACGCGCTCGCGGTGAACGAGGAGAACGCGGCCGGCGGCCAAGTCGTGACCGCCCCGACGAACGGCGCGGCGGGGATCGTGCCCGCGGTGCTGCACTACTATCGACGCTTCGAGCCCGGGGCCGACGACGAAGGCGTGATCCGCTTCCTCCTGACCGCGGCCGCGATCGGGATGCTCTACAAGAAGAACGCGTCGATCTCGGGCGCCGAAATGGGCTGCCAGGGCGAGGTCGGCGTCGCCTGCTCGATGGCGGCCGGCGGCCTCGTCTCCGCGCTCAACGGCAGCAACCAACAGATCGAGAACGCCGCCGAGATCGGGATGGAGCACAACCTCGGGCTCACCTGCGACCCGGTCGCCGGGCTCGTGCAGATCCCATGCATCGAGCGCAACGCGATGGGCTCGGTCAAGGCGATCAACGCGGCGCGCCTCGCGCTGCGCGGCGACGGCACGCACAAGGTGTCGCTCGACCAGGTGATCACGACGATGCGCCAGACCGGCAACGACATGTCGACGATCTACAAGGAGACCTCGCAGGGCGGCCTCGCGGTGAACGTCCCCGAGTGCTGACGGCGCCGGCGCTCAGCCGGTCGCCTGCATCCCCTGCGCGATCCCGCCGATCGTCGCGCGCAGCGCCGCGAAGAGGACCGGATCGCGCCGTCCCGACGCACGCCAGCGCCCGAGCAGATCGATCTGCGCGAGGTGCATCGGATCGATGTAGGGGTTGCGCAGCTGGATCGCCCGCTGCAGCGTCGGATCGCGGTCGAGCAGGCACTCGCAGCCGCGGAACCCGAGCACGTGCGCCCGCGTGCGCTCGTACTCCTCCCGGATCCGCACCGCGTACGGCGCGGCCGCATCCCCGGCGAGCGCGTCGTAGCGTGCCGCGATCGTGAGGTCGGTGCGTGCGAGCATCGCCTCCACGTCGCCGACGAGGTGCGAGAAGAACGGCCACTGCGCGAGCATCTCGCGCAGCAGCTCGCGGCCGTGGGTGCCGATCGTCGCATCGAGCCCGCTGCCGACGCCGAACCACCCGGGCAACAGGTGCCGGCTCTGCGTCCACGCGAACACCCAGGGAATCGGCCGCACCGACCCGAGCGCCGACGCCTCGCCGCGGTTCGCATCGCGCGCGCCGATCGGCAGGCGCGCGATCACGTCGAGCGGCGTCACGCTGCGGAAGTACTCGTAGAATCCCGGGTCGTCGTACACCAGCGCCCGGTAGTGCGCGAGGCTCCGATCGGCGAGCGTCTGCATCGCCGCGCGATACGCGGCGGGCACCTCGCTCGGCGCATCGGCGGTCGCGCTCGCGAGCGCGACCGCCGCGAACGAGCGCTCGAGCGTGCGCATCGCGACCGGCCGAAGACCGTAGCTGCGGTTCACGCTCTCGCCCTGCTCGGTCGAGCGCAGCACGCCGCGCACCGCACCGGGCGGCGCCGCCTCGACCAGGTGTTCGACGCGCCCGCCGCCGCGCGCCGCGGTTCCGCCGCGGCCGTGGAAGATCGTGAGCACGCAGCCCGCGGCCCGGGCCGCCTCGAGCAGCTGGCGCTGCGCGACCTGCAGCGCCCAGCGCGATGCGACGATCCCGCCTTGCTGGTTCGAGTCCGAGTAGCCGATCAGCACGGTCTGCCGGCCGCCGCGCGCGGCGAGGTGCGCCTGGTAGACCGGCTCGTCGTGCAGCGCGGTGAGGATCGCGCCGGCCCCGTTCAACGCGTCCATCGATTCGAGCGCCGGCGCGACGTCGAGCGGGCACTGCCCGGTGCGCGCGTCGATCATGTCGGCCCAGCGGGCGAGCAGCAGCACCGCGAGCACGTCCTGCGGTCCGCGCACCCCCGTGACGAGATAGTGCCCGATCGCACGCTCCCCGTACTGATGCCGCGCACGCGCGATCGCATCGAACACCGCGAGGCTGCGCCGCCCGAGCGCATCGAACGGCGCGCGCGGCCCTTGATCGCGCGCGATCAGGTCGCGCAGCGCCGCGAGCCGCTCGGCCGGCGGCAGGCTCGGCCAGTCGGGCCGCGCCAGGCCTTGCGCGATCACCCGGTCATGCACGCTCGCGTGCTGCAGTACGTCGAGCGAGGCGAGGTGGAATCCGAAGGTGCGCACCCGCCGGATCAGCCGCTGCACGAGGAAGAGCCCGGCGTGGCGGCCGCGGTGGCGTCCGAGGCTCTCGGCCGCGAGCGAGATGTCCGCGAACAGTTCGTCCGCGGAGTGGTAGCCGTTCGGCCGGGCCTCGTAGGTCGCCTTCAGCCGCTCGCCGACCTGGTTGAAGAACACCCGGTAGGGCATCCGGTCGCGCCGCGCGGGCGCGAGGGACTGTGCGGCCGGCAGCATCACCGTGTACGCGTCGATCCGGTCCTGCAAGGCCGCGCTGATCGCGACCCGGCGCGCGCTCTGGCTCAGGCTCTGGGCGATGCGCCGGCACTCCTCGTAGTACGCCGACACCGCGACCCGCCGATGCCGTTGCAGCGTCTCCCGGATCGTCTTGCCGTGCACGTCCGGGTTGCGGTCCATGTCGCCGCCGACCCAGGAGCCGAACCGCAGGACGTCCGGCACGTCGATCGAGCCGGCCGGGACGCCGTACGCGCGCGCGAGCGCGTCGGCGATCTCCTCGTAGAACAGCGGCACGATCCGGTAGAGGATGTCGACCAGGTAGAACAGCAGGTGCTCGCGCTCCTCGGCGACTGTGAGACTCTCGCGCGGATGCTCCTCGGTCTGCCAGATCGTCGTGAGCTCCATGCGCACGCGCGCGTCGAGCCGCGCGAGCTCCTCGGCGTAGGTCGCGGGATTGCGCCGGTCGAGGAGGTACTGCGCGATGCGCTGCTGCTTGCGCAGGATCGTGCGCCGCGTCGACTCGCTCGGATGAGCGGTGAACACCGGTTCGATGCTCATGGTGCCGATCAGCGCGAGGACCTGCGCGAGCGACCGCCCGTCCGCATGCAGCCGCGCGACGCTGTCGGCGATCCCGCCGGGCTGTGGCGAGGAGGCATTGCTCAGGTACTCGCGACGGCGGCGCACCCGATGCACCTTCTCCGCGGTATTGACCGCCTGGAACCACAGCGAGAACGCCCGGGTGAGGTCGGCCGCCGCATCCGGCGGCCGGGTCAGCACGCGGCGCCCGAGATCGGCGGCACCCGCCTCGTCGCCGTTGCGCATCCGGATCGCCGCGAGCCGGTCGCCTTCGACGCGGTCGAACAGTTCGTCGCCGCCCTGCTCGCGCAGCAGCTCGCCGATCGTCACGCCGAGCACGTGCACGTCCTCGCGCAAGGCTTCGTCCTTGACCGGGAACTGGACCCTCAGACGATGCATCGTCAGGGCGCGTTCAGCAGGACCGTCGTGTCGAAGCTCTCGAACGTGTTCAACACCCGACGATAGGCACTGTGGACGATGCGCTCCGCGTTCTTGTCGGCGCGCGCGCTCAGCAGCATCCGGATCACCACGTCGTCCTGCGGACGCTGCGGATCCTCGCTGAGCAACTGGTAGGCGTAGCGCATCAGGCGCTGGCCGAGCTCGTTCGCGAACTTGTAGCGCGCCACCTCGGCGCTGCCCGCGGCGCCCGTCTTCGCTTCCTCCGCGATCTCGACCGCGACGCGCAGCACGAACCGCGCCTTGTCGACGAGACCCAATTCGGCGAAGAACTCGATCTCGGATTGGATGTTCATGGTCGGATCAGCATAGATCGCGCGCAGGAGTCTTGTCGAACGGAGACGGGCGGGTTGCTGCGATGCACCAACCGACCCGACGCGACCTCGTCGGGTATGCTGCGCGGATGCCGACCTTCACGATCCGATTCCGGCGCGCGCTCGCGCTCGCCGCCTGTCTCGTCACGGTGGCCTCGGCCGCCCCCGCGACCGAGGGCACGCCCGCACCGGCGTTCACGCTCCAGAGCCTCGCCGGCCACCCGGTCTCCTCCGCCTCGTTCAAGGGCCACGTGGTGCTCGTGAACTTCTGGGCGACCTGGTGCGGTCCCTGCCGGGAGGAGATGCCGGCGCTCGACCGGCTGGACCGGCAGTACGCGCGCGCGGGACTCACGATGATCGGGATCAGCGTCGATGCCGGGGCGGGGCCGGTGAAGGCCCTGCTATCGCGGAGCCCGGTGCATTACACGATCCTGCTCGACCCCGATACGCGCGTGAGCACCGCGTATCACGTCGAGGCGATGCCGAGCACGTTCATCATCGACCGCCACGGCGAGATCCGCTACGTGCATCACGGCTACCGGCCGGGCGACGAGCGCGCGTACGCGGCGTGGATCCGCCGTCTGCTGCACGAGTGACCCGCTAGGCGGGCGAGTCGTCGCGCGCCGGAACGCCGCGGCGCGCCGCATCGCGCGCCCGCACGCCGATCGCCGGGAAATCGACGAAGAAGCCGTCGATCCCGGCGTCGAGATACGCCTCGATCTCCTGCGGCAGGCGGCCGTGTGCGGCCGGGTCGGTGCCGACGCGCAAGGCCTCGGGCAGGAATTCGTTCTCCGCGCGGAACGTCCATACGTGCACCGCGAGGCCGCGGCGATGCGCCTCGCGGATGCCCTCCGCCGTCGCAAGCGCCTTCTCGATCCCGATCGCATCGGCGTGCCGCGCGACATCGTCGAGGTCCCCGAGCGAATTCTCGAGCAATTGCACGAGCGGCAGCGCGGTCATCCCGCGCAGCATCCGCAGGTTCGCCGGATCGAACGACTGGATGAACACCGGCGACCCGCGCTCGCCGTAGCCGTGCCGGTCGAGCGCGTCGAGCACCGCCTGCTCGAGCGGCAGGCCGATCGCACGGAAGTGCGCGGGATGCTTCGTCTCCGGATACACGCCGATCCGCGCCGCGCCGTCGCGCGTGCGGTTCGCCGCGTTCGCGAGCGCCAGGATCTCGTCGAACGTCGGGACCTCGAACCGCCCGTCGAACGCGGTGTTCGCGGGTCGCAGCGCCGGCAAGCGTTCGCGGGCCCGCAGCGTCTTCAGCTCCGCGAGCGTGAAGTCCTCGACGAACCAGCCGGTCATCGGCTCGCCGTCGATCACCTGGGTGCGGCGGCGCGACGCGAAGCGTCGGTGCTCGGCGACATCGGTCGTGCCGCCGATCTCGTTCTCATGCCGCGCGACCAGCACACCGTCGCGGGTCATCACGAGATCCGGTTCGATGTAGTCGGCCCCCTGCTCGATCGCGAGCCGATACGATTCGAGCGTATGTTCCGGGCGCTCGCCGCTCGCTCCGCGGTGCGCGATCACGATCACGTCGTTCATTCCTCGATCCCGTCCGATGAAACCTCGGCGCCAGTGTACCCGGTCGGCGGGCGCACGCGCGGACGTTAAGACTTGGTATGCTGCGGAACTCGGGAACCCGACCGCGGTCCGCAGTCGGTGAGGGATGACGTGTCCGATTTCCCCGAAGGAGTCTCAATGAAGTTCAGAACGACGCTCGTCCGGGTCGCCGCATTCGCGATCGCCTGCATCACCTCGCTCGCCGCGATCGGCACCGCACGCGCGGACGCCGGGGACGAAGGACGGCTGCTGCTCGCGACCCAGGTGCTCGAACAGGTGCAGGGGATGCCCGACCAGCGGATCCCGGACTACCTGCTCGCGCGCGCCTACGGCATCGCGGTGATCCCCGACGTGACCAAGGTCGCGTTCATCTTCGGCGGTCGCCACGGCCGCGGCGTGCTCGTGGTGCGCAAGACGCTCGCGGCGCCGTGGAGCAACCCCTCGTTCATCAGCCTGACCGGCGGCAGCTGGGGGCTGCAGATCGGCGCGCAGAACTCGGACATCGTGCTGGTCTTCACCACGCGCGAAGGCATCGAAGGGATCACCGGTGGCAAGCTCACGCTCGGTGCGGACGCCTCGATCGCGACGGGGCCGGTCGGGCGACAGGGCTCGGCCGCGACCGACATCAATCTCGGCGCGGAGATCTACAGCTACGCACGCACCCGCGGGCTGTTCGCCGGCATCGCGCTCGACGGCAGCGTGATCAAGATCGACAACGATGCGAATGCGCGCTTCTACGGTCGGTCGGGCGTGACCGCGTCGGACCTGTTCTCCGCGAATGCGCCGGCGGCGCCGCCGGCAGCGCAGCGCTTCCTCGCACGCCTCGATCAGCTCACCGACACGACCTCGCGCGCACCGGCCGCCGCGCCCGCGGCGATCGCGCCGGC
>JAJXYU010000299.1 GCA_021780395.1 Pseudomonadota bacterium | reverse complement strand
CGGGCGAGCCCGCGGCGGGCGTGACCCACGTGATCCTCACCGCCTCGGGCGGCCCGTTCCGCACCGCCGATCCCGCGCAGCTCGCGCAGGTGACGCCGGACGAGGCCTGCGCGCACCCGAAATGGAAGATGGGTCGCAAGATCTCGGTGGACTCGGCGACGCTGATGAACAAGGGTCTCGAGGTGATCGAGGCGACCTGGCTGTTCGGGCTTCCGGAAGCCGAGGTCGAGGTCGTCGTGCACCCGCAGAGCGTCGTGCACTCGCTGGTGCGTTACGTCGACGGCTCGGTGCTCGCGCAGCTCGGCGCCCCCGACATGCGCACGCCGATCGCGCAGGCGCTCGCGTGGCCGGAGCGGATCGAATCGGGGGTCGCGGCCCTCGATCTCGCGGCGGTCGCGCGGCTGGACTTCGAGGCGCCGGACCTGGCGCGCTTCCCGAGCCTCGGGCTCGCGCGGGCGGCGGCGCGCGCCGGCGGCACGGCGCCCGCGGTGCTGAATGCCGCGAACGAGGTCGCGGTGCAGGCGTTCCTCGACGGAGCCTTGAACTTTACCGCGATCACCACGGTCATTGACGAGGTATTGCAGCGCCTCGAATCCCGCGCGGTCCGCACGCTCGAAGACGTGCTGGACGCCGACGCGGCCGCGCGGCGGCTCGCGGCCGCGACGATCGAGACCGCGCGGGGAGCACTCGTATGACGTTCCTGGTGTTTTTGGGCGCGTTCCTGGTCGCGATCGGCGTGCTGGTGACGGTGCACGAGTTCGGCCACTACTGGGTCGCGAAGCGCCTCGGCTTCAAGGTGCTGCGGTTCAGCATCGGTTTCGGCAAGCCGCTGCTCACGCGGATCGGCGCCGGGCCGGATCGCACCGAGTACTGCATTGCAGCGATCCCGCTCGGGGGCTACGTGAAGCTGCTCGACGAGCGCGAGGGCGAGGTCAGCGCGGCCGAACGGCCGCGCTCGTTCACGCGGCGGCCGATCTGGCAGCGGATCGCGGTGCTCGTCGCCGGCCCGGCGATGAACCTGCTGTTCGCGGTGCTGCTGTACGCGGTGATCGCGATGATCGGCACCCAGGCGATCCGGCCCGTCGTCGGCGACGTGCGCCCGGGGTCGCCCGCGGCGGTCGCCGGCCTCGCGCGCGGCGACGAGATCCTGCAGGTCGGCGAGCACCGCACGCCCGATACCGGCGAGCTGCAGATCGCGCTGCTCGATCGATTCTCCGGCGGCGGCGCGGTGCCGCTGCTCGTGCGTCACGACGGGACGCCGCGCTGGGTCACGCTGCACTATCAGGGCGACCGGATCGCGCTGACCGTCCCGGGCAAGCTCCTGCCCGGACTCGGCTTCGACCTCGCGAGCGGGACCGCGACCACGGTCGTGCGCACGGTACCCGCGGGCAGCGCGGGCGCGGGCGCGGGCCTCGAGCCCGGCGACCTTCTGGTCGCGGTCGACGGGCGCCGGCTCGCGAACGGCAGCCAGTTCGTCGCCGCGATCGCTGCGGCCGCGGGCCGCCCGACGACGCTCGAGATCGAGCGTCACGGGGCGCTGCGCCAGGTCGCGGTCACGGTGCCGGCGGTGCGCGTGAACGGCGCGACGATCGGCCGGCTCGGGATCACGATCTCGCAGGGGCCGCTCCACTGGCCGCCGGCGCTCGTCGTGCGCCGGCGCGCCGGCCCGGTCGCGGCGTTCGCGGTCGGTGCCGAGCGGACCTGGGAGATGTCGGCGGTCACCATGCAGATGCTCTGGCGGATCGCGACCGGCGAGGTCTCCCCGCGCAACATCAGCGGACCGATCAGCATCGCCGAGTTCGCCGGGATCAGCCTGTACCTCGGGTTCACCGCGTTCCTGTCGTTCCTCGCGGTGATCAGCGTGAGCCTCGGGGTGCTGAACCTCGCGCCGGTGCCGCTGCTCGACGGCGGCCAGGTGCTCTATCAAGTGATCGAGGGGATCAAGGGGAGCCCGCTTTCGGAGAGAATGCAGATCCTGGGACAACAGGTTGGAATCGCGCTGCTGGTTCTGTTGATGAGCCTCGCGTTCTACAACGATCTATCGAGACATTGGAACTGACGGGACACCATGCGAAATCCTGATATCGAGGCTCGTTCGACGCGGCCGGCCGGCCGCGACACTCTCCACCGTTGCGATTGGTTCGACTCGCGTGCGGTTTGAACTCGCGCTCCTAGGGGCGGCGGCGCTCGCCGTCCAGCCGGTCACGGTCGTGCACGCGCAGGCGGACGGCGGTCCGTCGCCGCGGACGACGGCTGCGCCGAGCGCGCCGGGGAAGCCCACCGCGCCCGCCGCGTCCACCGCGTCCACCGCGGCAGCGGCGATGGCGCCGGCGTCGGGCGCGGCCGAGGCGGCGGGTCCCGCCGCGTCGACCGAGGGGAGCCCGGCCGACTTCGTCGTCGGCGACATCCGCGTGATCGGCCTGCAGCGCATCTCCGAGGGCACGGTGTTCAACTATCTGCCGGTGAACATCGGCGATCGGCTGAACCCGCACCGGATCCGCGAGGCGATGCGGGAACTGTACGCGACCGGCTTCTTCCGCGACGTCGAGATGCGGCGCGAGGGCAACACGCTCCTCGTGGTCGTGATCGAGCGACCGTCGATCGAGAAGTTCACGATCAAGGGCAACAAGGACATCAAGACCCCGGAGCTCAAGCGGAGCCTGCGCGACGTCGGACTCTCCGAGGGCAAGATCTTCGACCGCTCGGTGCTCGACGAGGTCAAGCAGTACCTGACCGACCAGTACTTCAGCCGCGGCAAGTACGCGGTGCAGATCCAGACGACGGTGACGCCGCGGCCCGGCAACAAGGTCGACATCGCGATCCACATCGTCGAGGGCAAGCGCGCGGTGGTCCGCGAGATCAACATCGTCGGCAACACCGCGTTCAAGGATAAGACGGTTCTCGATACGCTGCACCTGAAGACGCCGAACTGGCTGTCCTGGTACAAGCAGGACGACCGGTACTCGCGCGAGACGCTGCAGGGCGACCTGGAGCGGATCCGTTCGTACTTCATGGACCGCGGCTACGCGAACTTCCAGATCGACTCGACCCAGGTCCAGATCTCGCCCGCGAAGCACAACATGTACATCACGGTGAACATTCACCAGGGTGACGTGTTCCGGGTGTCCAAGGTCAAGCTCGCCGGCACGATGGTCGTGCCGGAGGCGGACCTGCGCCGGCTCCTGCAGATCAAGCCGGGGGACGTGTTCGATCGCAAGCTGATCACGAACTCGCAGGAGGCGATCCGCTATCGCCTCGGCGCGGACGGCTACGCGTTCTCGAAGGTCGAGCCGGTGCCGACCGCGGACGAGAAGACCAAGACCGTCTCGCTCACGTTCTACGTCGAGCCGGGCAACCGCGTGTACGTCCGCCACGTGAACTTCACCAACGAGTCCTCGATCAACGACGAGGTATTGCGCCGCGAGATGCGCCAGCTCGAAGGCGGCTGGGTGTCGAACTCGGCGCTCGAGCGTTCCAAGCAGCGCATCCAGCGGCTGCCGTACGTGAAGAAGGTCAGCTACAAGATGGTCCCCGTGCCGGGCAGTGCCGACCTGGTGGACGTGAACTACAAGATCAAGCAGGGCCTCCCGGGCCAGTTCGGCGGCGGCATCGGCTACTCCGGCGCGTACGGGGTCAGCCTGAACGTGAACTTCGCGCACAGCAACTTCCTCGGCACCGGCGACCGGATCGCGGTCGACGTGAACGCCGGCAAGTACGCGAAGACCTACACGTTCTCGGAGACGAACCCCTACACGACGATCGACGGGGTGTCGCGCACCGCATCGTTCACCTACCGGGACGTCACGCAGTTCGTGTCCTCCTCCTCGGTGTTCGGCACCAAGCAGCTGACCGCGGCGCTCACCTACGCGTATCCGATCTCCGAGTTCCAGTACGTCGAGCTCGGTCTGTCGGCGAACAAGAACTCGCTCGTGACTTCGCAGGGCTACAGCGCGCAGCAGGCGGTCGACTGGGTGCGCTCGAACGGCAACACGTTCTCGCGCGTGCTCGCGGACACCAACGGCGACGGCGTCGTGAACTCGCTCGACAGCCCGTACACGGTGTACGGCTCGGATTTCTACACCTACGAGCTCACCGCGGGCTGGTCGATGGACTCGCGCAACAGGGCGTTGTTCGCGACCAAGGGCATGCGTAACGCGCTGACCGCGCGGATGTCGATCCCGCCGAGCGGGGTGCGCTACTACGCGCTGTCCTATGCGTTCAAGAAGTACCAGCCGCTGTGGGGCCGGTTCCTGCTGACCGACAACCTGCAGGTCGACTACGCGTCCTCGCTCGGCCACACGAGCGGGCTGCCGCCGTACCTCAACTACTATGCGGGCGGCCCGGACAGCGTCCGGGGCTTCCGCGAGGCGACCCTCGGCCCGCGCGACAACATCGGCATCGGCAATCCCTACGGCGGCAACCTCCTGACCGTGAACCGCCTGGAGCTCGTGCTGCCGGTTCCGGAGAAGTGGGAGAGCGCGGCCCGGGTGAGCTTCTTCTACGACATCGGCAACGTGTTCCAGACCGGCAACAAGATCCGTTTCCTCGGCGTCGACGACACGACGCCGGTGACCTATCATTTCAGTTATGCTAACTTAAAACGATCGACCGGCATCGCGGTGGAGTGGCTCGCGCCGCTCGGATTATTCCGATTCTCGTACGCCATTCCGTTGAACCCGTTCCCGGGGAATACCGTCCAGTTCGGCGACCAGACGGAACGGTTTCAGTTTTCCATCGGACAAGCGTTTTGACCCTTTCCAGCCTGCGAGGTTTTCAAAGCAATATGTCGACCCTGACCCGCCGTCTTCCGCTGCTCGCGCTGTGCCTGTGCGCGATTGCCGTCGCCCAGGCCGCGAGCGCGGAGACCAAAATCGCCGTCGTGAATTTCCAGCAACTCCTGCAGGAGGCGCCGCAGACCAAGCACGCGATGCAGGTGCTGCAGAACGAGTTCTCGGCGCGCCGCCGCAAGCTCCTCGAGATGCAGAACGACCTGAAGTCGAAGGACGCGAACCTGCAGAAGAACGGCCCGATGATGGCCGACGCCGAGCGCGTCAAGGCCGAGGACGCGCTGCGCGACGAGCAGCGCGACTTCCAGGCGAAGGCGAGCGCGTTCCAGGACGACGTGTCCGCGCAGCGCAACGAGGAACTCGGCCGCGTGCAGCGTTTCCTGCTCCAGGAGATCCAGGATTACGCGCGCACGAAGGGCTATGACCTCGTGCTCGGCGACGGCGTGTTCTTCGCCAAGCCGAACTTCGACATCACGCCGGGCGTGCTCGCGCTCCTGATGACGAAGCCGGCGGCCGTCCCGAGCGGGACCGCGAAGCAGCCCGGCGGTTCGAAGTAACCGCCGCCGAGGCTGATTCGAGCGCGGATCGAGCACGCGCGTGCAGACCGGCGACTTCAGCCTCGGCGAGCTCGCGGTGCGCTTCGGGCTCAGCCTGCGGGGGGATCCGGACCTCGCGGTCTCGCACGTCGCGACGCTCGCCGGCGCGACCGCGGGCGCGGTGAGCTTTCTCGCGAACCGCCGCTACCGGCGGCAGCTCGAGGGAACCCGCGCGTCCGCGGTCGTGGTCGCCCCGGAAGATGCGGGCGACTGTCCGGTCGCCGCGCTGATCGGTCCGAACCCCTATCTCGCGTATGCGCGGATCGCGGCGCTCCTGCATCCGCCACCGGCGGCCGCGCCGGGCGTGCATCCGAGCGCGGTCGTCGCGCCGGATGCCCGCGTGCCGCGCTCGGCCGCGGTCGCGCCGCATGCGCTGATCGAGGCGGGCGCCGAGATCGGCGAGCGGGTGAGCATCGGTCCCGGGGCGATCGTCGGGCGCGGGGCGCGGATCGGCGACGATACGCGGGTGCTCGCGCGGGCGGTCGTGTGTGCGGGCGTGATCGTCGGCGAGCGCTGCCTGATCCACCCTGGGGCGGTGATCGGGGCCGACGGATTCGGCTTCGCGCGCGACGGGGCCGCCTGGGCGAAGGTGCCGCAGCTCGGCACGGTGCGCATCGGCGACGACGTCGAGATCGGCGCGAACACGACGATCGACCGCGGCGCGATCGACGACACGGTGATCGAGGACGGCGTGAAGCTCGACAACCAGATCCAGGTCGCGCACAACGTGCGCATCGGCGCGCACACCGCGATCGCCGCATGCACCGGGATCTCGGGCAGCACGACGATCGGCAAGCGCTGCATGATCGGCGGGATGGTGGGCTTCGCGGGACATCTGTCGATCGCGGACGACGTCGCGATCACGGGGTTATCGCTGGTCAGCGCGTCGATCCGCGCGCCCGGGAGCTACTCCGCCGGGATCCCGGTCGTCGAGACCCGCCGCTGGCGCCGCACCGTCGCGCACCTGCGGCGGCTCGAGCGCGGGGCGCGAACCGGGCCTGAGGCGGCGGGCGACGAGGATGCCAACACGAGGGACGATCGATGAGCGACGCGATGGCCATGGATATCGAAGCGATCATGCGGCAGCTCCCGCACCGTTACCCGTTCCTGCTCGTCGACCGGGTGCGCGAATGCGTGCCGGGCGAGCGCATCGTCGCGCTGAAGAACGTGACCTACAACGAGCCGTTCTTCCCTGGACACTTCCCGAGCCGGCCGGTGATGCCGGGCGTGATTCTGATCGAGGCGCTCGCGCAGACCTGCGGGCTGCTCGCGTTCAAGACCGCCGGGGTGGTGCCGAACGACGACACGCGCTTCTACTTCGTCGCGATCGACAAGGCGCGCTTCCGCAAGCCGGTCGAGCCCGGCGACCAGATCGTGCTGAAGGCGACGCTGCTGCGCTCGTTCAAGGGCATCTGGAAGTTCGCCTGCGTCGCCGAGGTCGACGGGGCCGAGGTCGCCGCGGCCGAGATCATGGTCGCGCCGGAGACGCGCGGACCGGAGCGGGCGGGGGAGGCGCAGTGATCGATTCGCGCGCGATCGTCTCGGCGCAGGCCGAGATCGACGTCGACGTCGAGATCGGGCCGTATTCGGTGATCGGCGCGGGCGTGTCGATCGGCAAGGGAACCCGCATCGGACCGCACGCGGTGATCAACGGACCGACCCGGATCGGCTGCGACAACCGGATCTTCCAGTTCGCCTCGATCGGCGACGCGCCGCAGGACAAGAAGTACCGCGGCGAGCCGACGCGGCTCGAGATCGGCGACCGCAACGTGTTCCGGGAGTTCGTGACCGTGAATCGCGGCACCACCCACGATCGCGGCGTGACCCGGATCGGCAACGACAACCTGATGATGTCCTACGCGCACGTCGCACACGACTGCCAGCTCGGCGACCAGATCGTGATGGCGAATTGCGCGACGCTCGGCGGCCACGTCGAGGTCGGCGACTGGGTGATCTTCGGTGGCCTGTCCGCGGTGCACCAGTTCACCAAGATCGGGGCCCACTGCTTCATCGGCAACAACGCCGCGGTCACCCGCGACGTTCCGCCGTACGTGATGGCGATCGGCCAGCCGGCGGTGCCGCACAGCGTGAACAGCGAGGGGCTGAAGCGGCGCGGCTTCACCCCGGCGCAGATCCTGAACATCCGCCGGGCGTACCGGACGCTGTACCGCTCGGGCCTGAAGCTCGCCGAAGCGCTCGAGCGGCTCGACGAGGCCGCGCGCGACCAGCCGGAAATCGCTCCGTTCGTCTCCTTCATCAGGCGAAGTTCGCGCAGCATCGTTCGGTAGACGCATGCCGGATCCACTGCGGGTCGGGTTGGTCGCGGGCGAGGCCTCCGGGGACACCCTCGGCGCCGGACTGATCGAGGCGCTGCGGCGCGTGGCGCCGGATGCGCGCTTCTTCGGCGTCGCCGGCCCGAAGATGCGCGCGGCGGGCTGCGAGGCCTGGGAGCCGTCCGAAGCGCTCGCGGTGATGGGTCTGTTCGAGATCCTCGGCGAGCTGCCCCGACTGCTGCGGCTGCGCGCGCGGGTGCGGCGGCGGTTCCTCGCCGAGCGGCCCGACGTGTTCGTCGGCATCGATTCCCCGGAGTTCAACCTGCGCCTCGCCCGCGATCTGCGCGCCGCGGGGATCACCACGGTGCAGTACGTGAGTCCGCAGGTGTGGGCGTGGCGGCCGAAGCGGGTGCGCCGGATGCGCGCGGCGGTCGACCGGGTGCTGTGCCTGCTGCCGTTCGAAAAGCGCTTCTATGACGAGCAGGGGCTCGACGCGGATTTCGTC
>JAJXYU010000076.1 GCA_021780395.1 Pseudomonadota bacterium | reverse complement strand
CCTCGAGCTCGCGGCTGCGCGATCGGCCGCCGGCCGGGTCGACGAATCGATCGCGAGCCTGCGGCACGCACTCGGCATCGCACCGGAGTCGCCGGACGCGTGGCGGCTGCTCGCCGACCAATACGACCTGCGCGGCGAAGCGGCCGAAGCCGACGCGGCCCGCGCGCGCGCGGTGAAGGCGGCGACGCGCGATCCGCGTCTGAGGGTCGCCGCCGATGCGCTCGTCGCGAACGATCTGCCGCGCGCGGAAACGCTGCTGCGCGAGCACCTCGGCGCGCATCCGACCGACGTCGCGGCGTTGCGAATGCGCGCCGAGGTCGCCGCGCGGCTGCGCCACTATGCCGAGGCGGACGCGCTGCTCACCCGCTGCCTCGAGCTTGCGCCAAGCTTCGACGCGGCGCGCCACAATCGCGCGGCCTTGCTGAACCGGCAGGGGCGGGCCGCGGAGGCCCTGCCGGAGGTCGAGCGACTGCTCGCGCGCGATCCGCGCAATCCGTCCTACCGGAATCTGTGCGCGGCGATCCACGCGAACCTCGGCGATTTCGACCGGACGATCGCGATCTACGGCGAAGTGCTCGCCGAGTTTCCGCGCCAGCCGAAGATCTGGACGAGCTACGGTCACGCGCTCAAGACCGCCGGTCGTCTCGAGGATGCCGTCGGCGCGTATCGCCGCGCGATCGCGCTCGCGCCGAACTTCGGCGAAGCCTACTGGAGTCTCGCGAACCTGAAGACCTTCCGTTTCGCCGATGCGGATATCGCCGCGATGCGCGCGGCGCTCGCGCGCGCGGATCTCGCCGACGAGGATCGGCTGCACTTCGACTTCGCGCTCGGCAAGGCGCTCGAGGACGCCGGAGACTTCACCGGCGCGTTCGCACACTTCGCGACGGGCAACGCGTTGCGCAAGAAGCTGCAACCGTACGTCGCCGAGGACACCTCACGCTTCGTCGCGCGCTCGATCGCGGTGCAGGACCGCGCGTTCTTCGCGAGCCGCCGGGGATGGGGCGCTCCCGCACCGGATCCGATCTTCATCGTGGGCCTGCCGCGGTCCGGCTCGACCCTGGTCGAGCAGATCCTCGCGAGTCACTCGCTCGTCGAAGGCACGATGGAACTACCCGACCTGCCGCGGCTAGCGCGCGAGCTCGTGTCGGGATCGCGGGCGGACGCCGCGGAAGGGTTCGCGCACGCGCTCGCGGCCCTGACCGAAACGCAGGCGCGCGCGATCGGCGAGCGCTACCTCGCGTCGACCCGGGTCCAGCGACGAACCGATGCCCCGTTCTTCATCGACAAGATGCCGAACAACTGGTTCTACGTCGGTCTGATCCAGCTCGCGCTGCCGAACGCGAAGATCATCGACGCGCGCCGCCACCCGCTCGACTGCGGCACGTCGATCTTCACCCAGCACTTCGCGCGCGGCCAGGGATTTGCGTACGGGCTCGAGGACATCGGCCGCTACTACCGCGACTACGTCGAGTGGATGGCGCACGTCGATGCGACCTTGCCAGGACGCGTGCACCGCGTGATCCACGAGCGGATGATCGTGGACACCGAGCGCGAGGTGCGCCGGCTCCTCGAATTCTGCGGTTTGCCGTTCGAGGCGGCGTGCCTGCGCTTCCACGAGAACGCGCGCCCGGTGCGCACCGCGAGCTCCGAACAGGTGCGCCGGCCGATCAACCGCGACGGCGTCGACCGCTGGCGCCGTTACGAGTTCGGGCTCGAACCGCTGCGCGCCGCGCTCGGCGCCGTGCTCGACCGGTATCCGGATCCGCCGCAGGACGCGCACCGCGAAATCTCGATCAGACCATCGTGCGAATGACTAACGACCAGGGGAGACTCTCGTGAAAACAGCCGATCATCCGTTGCCTTCGGGTCCCCACCGCCGCGGCGCGCACGGGAACCGCGCATCCTGCGCGCTCGCCCGACGGGCCGTGCCGCTCGCGACCGCGATCTCCGCGATCCTCGCCGGGGCCGCGCCGTTCGCGGTGCAAGCGCAGAGCGCGACGGACAATGGGAGCGACGCGCTCGCCGCGGTGATCGTGACCGCGACCAAGGTGTCCGAGAACATGCAGAGCATCCCGATCAGCATGGAGGCGATCGGCACGAAGAAGCTGCAGCAACTCAACATCGTGAACCTCGACGACTACGTCGCGTACCTGCCGGGCGTGACCGAGGTGAAGAGCATCGGCCAGGGCGGCAACGGTATCGGCGCGACCCACGTGTACATGCGCGGTGTGGTCAGCGGCCAGGACGGCAACCACTCGGCCTCTCAACCGAGCGTCGCGACCTATCTCGACGAGATGCCGGTCACGACGATCGACGGGACCGTCGATCTGCATTTGTACGACATCGCGCGCATCGAGGTGCTCGAGGGCCCGCAGGGCACCCTGTACGGCTCGAGCTCGGAGGCGGGCACGATCCGCATCATCACCAACAAGCCGGATCCATCGAAGTTCTCCGCGTCCTACGACGTCGGCGTCACGTCGATCTACCATGGCGGCGTCGGCTGGGAGGCGGAAGGCTACGTGAACCTGCCGCTGTCGGACACCGCGGCGGTGCGCCTCGTCGGCTGGGACGAGCACGATCCGGGTTTCATCAGCAACGTGTCCGGCACGAACGTGAACGCCGGCATCGTCAACGGCCAGCGCTCGTTCCCGACCTGGACCGGGGCGACCGGCCAGACCTTGAGCAACCAGGCCTGGGCGAACAGCGACTACAACACGGTCGGCACCAAGGGCGGCCGCGCGACGATGCGTTTCAAGCTCGGCGACGACTGGACCGTGACGCCGATGGTGATGGGCCAGTCGATGGGCGCGAACGGGTTCTTCAGCTACGACCCCGCGGTCGGATACCTGAAGGTCGCTCATTCGGGGCCGGAGAACACCCAGGACTCGTTCTCGTTGAGCACGTTGACGATCGAAGGCAAGGTGCATGATTTCGACATCACCTACGCCGGCGGCTGGTTCGCGCGCAACGAGCATTCGATCGCCGACTATTCCGACTACTCGTATTTCTACGACAAGCACTACGGCTCGGGCGTGCTCTGGGTGGGCAACAACGGCCAACCGATCATGCCGCAGGAATTCACGATCAACCAGGGCCATTTCACCAAGTGGAGCAACGAGCTGCGGGTCACGACGCCGCGCGATCTGCCGGTGCACGGCACGGTCGGCGTGTTCGCCGAACGCCAGGTGCACGAGATCTGGCAGGACTACGTGATTCCTGGCCTGAACGGTAACCCGTACGCATACAACACCCAGGGACTCGCGCAGAGCCTGTCGATGCCGGGCCTGCAGAACAACACGATCTGGCTCACCGACGAGGAGCGCGTCGATCGGGACCAGGCGCTGTTCGGTCAGGGGACCTGGGACATCACCAAGCACTGGTCGACGACGGATGGGGTGCGCTTCTATCGCTACAACAACTCGCTGCAGGGGTTCTACGGCTACTCGTCCGCGTATCAGAATTGGACCCAATTCAACTACGGGACTCCTTTCTACTCTGGCATGAACGTCTGCGGTCCGGTCGGCGGGACGCCGAGCACGAGCTACGCGCCGTTCCATTTCGCGCCGTGCACCGACTTGAACGCCGGCACGACGGGCAGCGGCCACACCTGGCGGGCGACCTTGACCTACAAGTTCGACTCGGATCATCTGGTCTACGTCACTTACTCGACGGGTTATCGGCCGGGCGGCGTCAATCGCGTCTATGACGCCGCGATCCACTCGATCTATCCGCCGTATCAACCCGATACCCTGACGAACTACGAGTTCGGCTGGAAGACCCAGTGGCTCGGCAACAGCCTGCGGTGGAACGGCGCGGCGTACCTCGAGGACTGGAACAACTTCCAGTTCTCGTTCCTGGGGCCCAATAGCGTGACCGTCGTGCAAAATGCCGCGTCCGCGCAGATCAAGGGCATCGAGACCGATGCGGAGTGGAATGCCGGTGGCGGCTGGTTCTTCAGCGGCAGTGCGACGTTCCTCGACGCGAAACTGACGCAGAATTTCTGCGGGAGCTACATTCCGGGCACGCTGACCTTGGAGACGAACTGCCCGAACCAGCAGAACGGTCCCTACGCCGACGGGACCATCACCTATGGACCGCTCGCCCCGTCGGGGACCCGGTTGCCGGTGGTACCGCGTCTGAAGGCGAACCTGGTCGCGCGCTACAACTTCCCGTTCGGGAAGTGGAACGGCTACGGTCAGGCGGCGTATCTCTATCAGGACGCGTCGGTACCCTTGTTGTATCCGGTGTACTACACGCCGGGGCAGAACGGCCAGCAGCACTTGAGCGAGCTGCCACCGTACAGCATCGTGAACCTATCGGCCGGTTTCAGCCGCGACAACCTGCACATCGACTTCACGATCTCGAACGCGTTGGATACGCATGCCCAGCTCGGGACGTTCGCGACGTGTACGCCGGTGACTTGCAACCAGCCGTACATCATGCCGATGCAGCCGCGGACCTACGAGATCAAGTTCGGCCAGAAGTTCTGACAGGGCGGCGATCCCCGGCGGGCCGTGCCCGCCGGGGATCTCGGTTCGGTGCGAGCGGGCGGTGCCGGAAACGCCCACCATGGGTATGCGTGAGCCGCAAGTCGAATTCGCGATCCTCGGCGCGGGCGCGCTGGGGTCGATCCTCGGTGCGCACCTCGCGCGCCGCGGCCGGCGCGTCGCGATGCTTGCGACGCCGCGCCGCGCCGCCGAGATCGCCGCGGGCGGGCTGCGGATCCGCGGACTCGCGAGCTTCGATCAGCCGGTCGAGGCGTATTCCGACGCCAGCCGATGCGCGGGCACCGAGGTGCTGATCGTCGCGACCAAGGCGATCGACACGCCGGCGGCCTTGCGGCCGCTGCGCGGCCTGCCGGTCGGGGTCGCGCTGTCGATCCAGAACGGCATCGACAAGGATCGATTCCTCGCCGACGCGTTCGGCCCTGAGCGGGTGCTCGGCGCGATCGCGAACACCAGCGGCGAGCGCTCGGGCGGCGGCGACGTGCTGTTCACGCGCAACGAACTGATCGCGATCGGTGAACTCACCGGGGAGGCGGGCGAGCGCGCGCAGCGGGTCGTGGCGGCGCTCGAGGACGCCGGCATCCGCGCGGCGGCGGTCGCGGACATCGTCGCGCTCGAGTGGGCGAAATTCGCCTCCTGGGCGGGATTGATGCTGCTCGCGATCACGCTGCGCGCGCCGACCGCGGCGTTCCTCGCCGATCCGCGCGCGCGGCGCCTGCTCGTCGCGATCGTGCGCGAAGTCGGTGCGCTCGCCGCGGCCGAGGGCATCGCGGTGACCGACCGGTCGACCCTGCCGGTCGCGACGATCTGCACCGCGTCCGACGACGAAGCGGTGGCGGCGATCCGCCGATGGGCGACGGACCTCGCAGCGCGGGCGCCGCAGCATCGCGTGTCCAGCCTGCAGGACCTCGACGCGGGGCGACCATTGGAACTCGAGGAGACGCTGGGGCACGCGTTGCGGCTCGCACGGCGACACGGGCTCGCGCTGCCGCGGCTCGAGACGCTGGTCCCGCTGGCGCTCGCGATCGATGCGGTGAATCGACTGCGTGGCACCGGCTGAGTCTCGGCGGCTGCGGCGGTGCGGGTCAGGCGGCGTCCTCGGTGACGTCGTTCACGCCGATCACGAGACGACCGTTCTTCGAATACGCGTACGGCGGGATCGTCAAGTTGCGCGGTGCCGGCATGTCCTTGAACACGCGGCCGGAAATGTCGTACTTGGAGCCATGGCACGGACAATAGAACCCGCCCGGCCAATCGGCGCCGAGATCGACCCCCGGCAGCTGCTCCCTCCGGTCCGGCTCGAATGCGCCACTCGGCGCGCAGCCGAGATGGGTGCATACGCCGAAACCGACCCAGTACTTCGGGATTCGGGCGCGCACCGCGCCGCTTGCCTTGATGTAGGGTGGTTGATCGGAGTCGTTCGATTCGGGATCGGCGAGCAGCGCGTCGTGGTCGCCGATTTTTTCGAGCACCGCGCTCGTCCGGTGCACGACGTAGACCGGTTGCCCGCGCCAGGCGACCCTCACCATCTGTCCGGACTCGATCTTGGAGGGATCGATCTCCACCGGCGCCCCGAGTGCGAGCGCGCGCGCACTCGGATTCCACGACGCGATGAACGGGATCGCCGCGAACGCAACACCGATCGACCCGACTCCCGCCGTGGCCGCGATCAACAATCGACGGCGCCCATGATCGACGTTCTCGTGCATCGTCGGACCCCCCCCGTTGGGTTTTGGCTGGACCCAGGGGCGGGCGCGCCTGCGAGCCGGTAAAGGGCTCGGGACCGCTCGTCACCTTCCAACGGATTGGATCCGTCCCGTCGCGGTTGGTTCACCCGCGTGTCGATGGGCTCAGAGGGATACCTCCTGTCCGAGCGTCGGCAGCACGACCCGGCCATGCGTCAAATTCGTCGCGAACCGGGTCATCACGTCCTCCTCGCCATGCACCAGGAACGTCACGTCCGGCTGGATCTGGCGCTGCCATGCGAGCAGCTCGTCGCGATCGGCATGCGCGGAGAAGCCGTTGATCGTGTGAATGGCGGCCCGCACCGGAACGTCCTCGCCGAACAGGCTCACCGATCTGGCGCCGTCGATGATCCGGCGGGCGAGCGTGCCTTGCGCGGCGAAACCAACGAACACGATGCTGCTTTGTTCCCGCCACAGGTTGTGCCGCAGGTGGTGGCGCACGCGCCCGCCGGTCGCCATGCCGGAGCCGGCCAGGATCACGGCGCCGCCGACGATCCGATTGAGCTGCATCGATTCGGCCGTCTCCCGGCAGAAATGCAGTCCTGGCAGGGCGAACGGATCGCTGCCGGCGTTGAAGCGCGCGGCCGCTGCCGGTTCGAAGCATTCGGGATGCCGGCGGAAGATCTCGGTCGCGGAGATCGCCATCGGCGAGTCGAGGAACACCTGCATGCTGCCGCCGAGGCGGCCCCGGTCCACGCCCTCGCGCAGGTAGTAGAGGATCTCCTGCGCCCGCTCGAGCGCGAACGTCGGGATGATCACGTTTCCGCCGCGGCGGAAGGTCGTCTCGATCGCGCCATAGAGCTCCTCGACCGAGGGTCCGATCGGCTTGTGCAATCGATCGCCGTAGGTCGTCTCCATCACGACGATGTCCGCGCGGGGCGGCACGACCGGATCGCGCAGCAGCGGACGACCCGCATTGCCGAGATCGCCGGAGAACACGATGCGGCGCTTCGCACCCTGCTCGGTGACCTCGATGAAGAGGTTCGCCGACCCGAGGATGTGGCCTGCGTCGTAGAACGTGACATCGATCCCCGGCGCGAGCGGGAGCGTGCGGCCGTAGGAGGCCGTGCGGCCGAAGCGATCGGTCGAGTTCAGCGCATCGAGGACGCCGTACAGGGGATCGGGGGATGGCGCCTCGCCGCGACGGGCATGGCGTCGAGCGCGTCGCGCGGCCTCCTCCTCCTGCAGGTGCGCCGCGTCGAGCAACACGATCCGGGTCAGCTCCCGCGTCGCCGCGGTCGTGATGATCTCTCCGCGGAAGCCGCGTTTCACGAGCAGCGGCAGGCGTCCGCAGTGATCGAGATGCGCATGGGTGAGCAGCACGACATCGATGCTCGCCGGGTCGAAGCCGAACGCCTCGGCGTTCTCCTCGTCGAGTTCCCGGCGTCCCTGGTACATCCCACAGTCGATCAGCACGCGCTTGCCCGCGGCTTCCAACAGATGGCACGAGCCCGTGACCGAGCGATCGGCGCCATGAAAGGAGAGCTTCATGGATGCGATGTCCTTGTATTGCCGTGCGCCGCGCGATCACGAGGCACGACGTGAATATAGCAGCTCGCCACGAGCCGTCGTTTACGTAGTATCCACGGCTGTGTCGCTCGCCGTGGGCCGCGATAATGACCCGGGTCGCCGGACCTGCGGGGTCGTCCGGCCGCTCACGTGACGGCGGGAGGATCACTCGATGGGCAGCTTTCGATTCGTTCGCTTCTTCGATCAGATCGGGCGCGATGACGTCGGCAGCGTCGGCGGCAAGAACGCGTCGCTCGGCGAGATGTACCGTCATCTGACCGCCCGGGGCCTGCGGATCCCGAACGGATTCGCGATCACCGCCGATGCGTATCGTTACGTGCTCGAACGCGGCGGGGCGGACAAGACGTTGCGCGAGGCGCTCACGGGACTCGATCCGGCGAACGTCGCCGATCTCGCCGCGCGTGGGCGGCGCGCGCGCGACATCGTGTACGGGGCGGGACTGCCGGATGAGCTCGCCGCGGAGATCCTGCGCGCGTACCAGGTGCTCAAGGACCAGTACGGCCCCGACGTGAGCCTCGCGGTGCGCAGCTCCGCGACCGCCGAGGATCTGCCGAACGCGAGCTTCGCGGGGCAGCAGGAAACCTATCTCAACGTTCGCGGCGACGCCGCGCTCCTCGATGCCTGCCGGCGCGACTTCGCGAGCCTGTTCACGGACCGGGCGATCCACTACCGGCTCGACCAAGGGTTCGACCATTTCAAGGTCGCGCTGTCGATCGGCGTGATGAAGATGGTCCGCTCGGATCTGGCCGCTTCCGGCGTGATGTTCACGCTCGACACGGAGTCCGGCTTCCGCGACGTCGTGTTCATCACCGGGTCGTACGGGCTCGGGGAGAACGTCGTGCAAGGCGCCGTCGATCCGGACGAGTTCTACGTGCACAAGCCGACCTACCGACGCGGCAAGCGCATGGTGCTGCGCCGATCCCTCGGCGACAAGGCGGTGAAGATGATCTACGTCGAAGGGGAAGCGGCGCGGACCACCCGCAACGTGCCGACGCCGAAGGCGGATCGCGGCAAGTACTGCATCGGCGACGCCGAAGCGCTCGAACTCGCCGGGTTCGCGATCGAGATCGAGGAACACTACGGCCGGTCGATGGACATCGAGTGGGCCAAGGACGGCGTCGACGGCAAGCTCTACATCGTCCAGGCGCGGCCCGAGACGGTCGCGTCGCAGCGCCGGACGACCACCTTCGACCGCTATGCCCTGACCGGCGCCGGTGAGCCGGTCGTCGTCGGCAAGGCCGTCGGCGAGCGGATCGCCGCGGGGCGCGCGCGGGTCGTGCGCGACCTCGGCGAACTCGGCCAGTTCCGGCCCGGCGAGGTACTCGTCGCCGACATCACGACGCCGGATTGGGAGCCGGTGATGAAGGAGGCGTCCGCGATCGTCACGAACCGGGGCGGCCGGACCTGCCACGCCGCGATCATCGCCCGCGAACTCGGCGTGCCGGCGGTCGTCGGCACGGGCGACGCGACCGCGAAGCTCGTGACCGGCGACGAGGTCACGGTGTCCTGCGCGCAAGGCGATACCGGCCGGATCTATCGCGGCGCGATCCCGTTCACGGTGGAACACCTGGAGGTCGCGGATCTGCCGCGGCCCGCGACGTCGATCATGATCAACGTCGGCAATCCCGAACTCGCCTTCAAGGTCTCGTTCCTGCCGAACGACGGAGTCGGACTCGCGCGGATGGAGTTCGTGATCGCCGAGACCATCAAGGCGCATCCGCTCGCGCTGCTGCACCCCGACCGCGTCCGGGATCCCGACGTGCGTGCGCGGATCGAGGCGATGATCGCGGCGGGCACGGATGGCGCCGGTTACTTCGTGCAACGTCTCGCGGAGGGGATCGGCACGATCGCGGCGGCCTTCTGGCCGAAACCGGTGATCGTGCGGATGTCGGATTTCAAGTCGAACGAATACGCGACGTTGCTCGGCGGCACCGATTTCGAGCCGGTCGAGGCGAATCCGATGCTCGGGTTTCGCGGCGCGTCACGCTACGCGCATCCGGCCTACGTCGAAGGGTTCGGACTCGAGTGTCGCGCGATGCGGCGCGTCCGGGAGGACATGGGCTTCGACAACGTCGTGTTGATGCTGCCGTTCGTGCGCCGGGTCCGCGAGGCCGACGAGGTGCTCGCGAAGATGGCCGAATTCGGCCTCGAGCGCGGCAAGAACGGACTGCAGGTCTATGCGATGTGCGAGGTCCCGAACAACGTGCTGTCGATCGACGAATTCGCGAAGCGCTTCGATGGGTTCTCGATCGGCTCGAACGACCTCACGCAGCTCACGCTCGGTGTCGATCGTGACAGCGAGATCGTCGCGTTCGATTACGACGAGCGGGACGAGGGCGTCAAGCGGATGATCCGTCTCGCGGTCGAAGGCTGCCGGCGCAACGGAATCCACTCGGGGCTCTGCGGGCAGGCGCCGTCCGATTATCCGGAGATCGCGGAATTCCTCGTGGAGATCGGGATCGATTCGATGAGCCTGAACGCCGACAGCGTGCTGGCGACCACGCGTCACGTGCTCGAGGTGGAGGCCAAGCTCGGCCGCGCGCGGCCGAGCCCGGGCTCCCGTGCCGGCTAGTTGTTGCGCATCTTCGCGAGCAGACGCAGGATCTCCATGTACAGCCAGACCAGCGTGACCAGCAGGCCGAATCCGCAGTACCACTCCATGTAGCGCGGCGCGCCGCGTGCGACCCCGGTCTCGATGATGTCGAAGTCCAGGATCAGGTTCAGCGCGGCGACGCCGACGATCACCAGCGAGATGCCGATGCTGAGCGGGGAGGAGTCGGTCAGGCTGAACACCGGTGTCTGCACGTGGAAGAAACTGAGCACGATCGTGACCACATAGACGAGTGCGATGCCGCCGGTCGCCGCGAGCACGACCGCGCGGAACCGTTCGGTCGCCCGGATCAGGCCGGTGCGATACGCGACCAGCATCACGGCGAACACGCCGAAGGTCAGTCCGACCGCCTGGATCGCGATGCCTGGATAGCGGCTCTCGAGCATTGCCGACAGGCCGCCGATCGCGAGACCCTCGAGCAGCGCGTACGGCACCGCGAGATAGGGGGCGGTGGTGGGTTTGAAGCTGATGATCAGCGCGAGCACCAGGCCGCCGATCGCGCCGAACCCGAGGGCCGGGCCGATCACCGCGACGTTCCCACTGGACAGGTACTGCGACCAGGGCCACAGCGCCGCCAGCATGAGCGCGATCAACAACAGGAACGACTTGTTGATCGTTCCGGACAAGGTCATCGGTTCGGCCGCGCCCGCGACCGGGACCTTCGCGAACGTCTTGTCGTTCAGGCCCGGATTGCCGGAGCGGAGGGAGCGATCAGCCATGGAAATCTCCTCGGTTGAATCCATCGATTGGCGCCATTATAGCGCCGGATGATCGATTGGGGTCAGGGCACGCCCGCGCGCACTTCCGGGTAGTAGCACATGTAGCCGGTTCGGCACCGTTCCTCGACGCCACGGATCGAGACCGCGAATCGCCGCACGGCCTCGCGATCCTCCCCGCGCAGCGCCCGGTCGACGACCGCGCGCACCATGCGGACGCTCGCGACCTTCTGGGCCGTCGAGCGCTCACGGCCGGCGATCTTGACCGACGCGAGTCCCGCGGCGGCCAGTTGTGGCACGGCGCAAAGGCCGCAAGGGCCATAGGGATGGCCCTTGGCCGTCGTCGCGAACCCGCAACCGAATCGATACCAGAGCCAGTCGCGGTAGTCGGCGTCGTTGGCGTCGAGTTCGGCCCCCAGGCGCTCCGGGATCCCGCGGCCGTGGCGTCCGACGTATCGCGGCGTGCGCCGGTCGAGGCAGATCGGGCCGCCGAGCTTGGCCGGCAGGTGGATCGAATGACACAGCCCTTCCTCGAACACGCAGCCGTCGTTCAGCACGAAGGCCTCGATCTCGAGATCATGCGCGTTCGCGCAGATCGCCGCGATCTCCCCGAGCGTGACGTCGCGCGGCAGGATCACCCGGCGCACGCCGAGATCCCGATAGAACTCGACGGCCGCGGAATTGCGGCAGCCGGCGACCGAGCTCAGGTGCACGCGCAGCCCCTCGACCCGTTCGTGCAACTCGGCGATCAAGCCGGCATCGGCGACGATCACCGCGTCGCCGCCGAAATCGCGGAAGCGCTGCGCGAGATCGAGCAACGCGCGCTGGTGCGCGGCGCCGTAGTGTGGAGCGTTCAACACGAGGAACAACGAGCGGCCGTGCCGATGCGCGCGATCGATCGCGTCGCGCAGCGCTTCGAGGCCCCGCAGGTTGCCGAAGAGCCGTCGATTGACAGCGCCGCTGTTGAACCGCGCGATCCACTCGTCCGGGACCACGCCGCAATAGATCTCGTCGGCGCCGGCGGCGGCCAGGGTCTCGATTTCCTCGAGGCGGCTGATCGGGGCGGTCACTCTCATGCGCTCAGTCCTCGCCGACGACGATCCGGTCGATCCGACCGGCGTCGACGCCGGCGCGCACCGCGGCCGATTCGGCTTTGCCATGCCGGTAGAGCAGCGTGTTGCCGACGCAGGTGACCGGTGTCGCGGCCGGCGCCGGCGATTGCGCGTCGATCTCGCTCACTCGCCGGCATTCGCGACGGCACCGGCCGCCCGGGGAGAATTTGGCCGCCCGCACCTGGCTCGTCGAGCCGATCTTGCAGATCCGGCCTTTCGCGACATAGCCGTACGGCACCCAGGCCGACACCGCGAAGCCGCCGACCTCGAACGTGGTCGCGGTCGCGAACGGCGGCACGTCGAGTTCTACTCTTGCGATGCGCAGCCGCCGTAGCAGACGATGAAACGCGTCGTTCGCATAACCGCTCGCGAACGGCGCGAGCCACGCGGGCGAGGGCAGGCGCGGATCCTTGATCGTCTTCGAGAGCTGGCGGCCGGCGATCAGGATGCGATCGGGATCGGCGGCGCGCAAGCGTCGCGCGACGCCCCAGTCGTTCACGACGATTTCGGCGTGCCGCGGCAGCTCGCTGGTGCTCGCCTCGATCCGTTCGATCAGCGCGTCGTTCGCGACCGGCGTCAACAGCACCAAGGTCAAGCCGTCGCGGTCGGCCGTCGCGACTCCCCGTTGCAGGGCGGCGCGGGACGGGAACAAATGCTCGCAGAACTCGCTGCCGAAGTACCAGTGGGTCGCGCGGGCACCATCGGTGCACCCGCCGACACGGGCTTGCGCGGCGGCGGTGGCGATCGTCCGCAGGCGCCGCGGATCGTCGACCGCGACCGCGAGCTGCGGACCGCGTATGCCGTCCGCCGCGGGTCCGCTCTCGGGGCCTGGTCGCAGGCCACGGGCGTCGTCGAAAAGCGGCTGCATCTAGAGGATCGTTCCCGCGCGCGTACATTGGCGCGCATCGCTGCGGGACCATACCACACCCGCCGCGCCGCCGGCCCGGGTTATACTTGCGCTCGAGTCCCGCGCGGTGCGCGGGGCGGCCATGGTTTGGATTTGCAAGGACGTTCGGACGATGCCTACCTACGAATATCAGTGCACGAGCAACGGTCGCGTGGTCGAAGTGCGTCACAAGATGGACGAACGACTGAACACCTGGGGCGAGGTCTGCGAGCGCGCCGGCATCGCGCCCGGCATGACGGATCCGCGCGCGCCGGTCGAAAAATTGATCTCGGCCGGCTACATCGGATCGGCGGGCACCGCGGGTCCCACGCCGGGCGAGGCCGGCTGCGGCGCGCCGGCCTGCGGATCCGGCGCCTGCGGCGGCGGATTCTGCGGCTTGCAATAGCGCGCGCGGCCGCATCGGCCGGCGGGGCGATTCACGAACGGCGCGGGCATGTCCGAAGAAAAGACCTTTCATCTGTCCTCGGACGATTTCCGGCGTCAAGGGTACGCCGTCGTCGATTGGATCGCCGATTATCTGGAGCGCGTCGAACGCTTGCCGGTGCTCTCGCGCGCCCAGCCGGGCGAACTTCGCGCGCAGCTGCCGCAAAGCGCGCCGGTTCGGGGCGAGTCCTTCGATGCCGTGCTCGCGGACGTCGAGCGGCTGATCCTGCCCGGAATCACCCATTGGCAGTCGCCGAATTTCTTCGGGTACTTTCCGGCGAACTCCTCGGGTCCCGCGATCCTCGGCGAACTGCTCGCCGCGGGGCTCGGTGTGCAAGGCATGCTCTGGTCCACGAGCCCCGCGTGCACCGAGCTCGAAACCCAGGTGCTCGATTGGCTGGTGCCGATGCTCGGTCTGCCGCAGCGTTTCGCGTCGTCCGGGGACGGCGGCGGCGTGATCCAGGATTCGGCATCGAGCGCGACCCTGTGCGCGATGCTCGCGGCTCGCGAACGCGCGACGCGCTTCGCGAGCAACCGGCGGGGCACCGACGGACGGCTCGTCGCCTACTGCTCGACGCAGACCCATTCGTCGGTGGAGAAGGCGGCGAAGATCGCCGGGATCGGCGCCGAGAACCTGCGGCAGATCGAGGTCGACGAGCGGTTCGCGATGCGACCGGATGCGCTTGCGCGGCGCATCGCCGCGGACGAGGCGGCGGGGCTCGTGCCGTGCTTCGTGTGCGCGACCGTGGGCACGACGTCGTCGACCGCGATCGATCCGGTCCGGGAGATCGGGCGCCTGTGCCGCGAGCGCGGTCTGTGGCTGCATGTCGACGCCGCGATGTGCGGCACGGCGGCGCTGTGCCCGGAGTTCCGGTATCTGCACGACGGCGTCGAGTTCGCGGACAGCTACTGCTTCAATCCGCACAAGTGGATGTTCACCAATTTCGACTGCGACTGCTTCTACGTCGCGGACCGCAGGCACCTGATCGAGACGCTGTCGGTGCTGCCCGAGTACCTGCGGAACAAGGCGACCGAATCGGGCGCGGTGATCGACTACCGGGACTGGCAGGTGCCGCTCGGCCGGCGCTTCCGCGCGCTGAAGCTGTGGTTCGTGATCCGCCACTACGGGGTCGAGGGTCTGCAGCACCACGTGCGCGAGCACGTGCGGCTCGCGCAGCGTTTTGCCGACCGGGTCCGCGGGGACGAGCGCTTCGAGCTCGCGGCGCCGGCGCCGTTGAACCTCGTGTGCTTCCGCCTGCGCAGCGGCGATGCCGCGAACCAAAGGCTTCTCGATGCGTTGAATGCGAGCGGTGAGCTCTACCTCACCCACACCAAGCTCGACGGGAAGCTGACCTTGCGGCTCTGCGTCGGCCAGACGCACACCGCACAGCGCCACGTCGACGCGGCGTGGCGGCGGATCAGCGAGGAGGCCGCCGCGACGGGGTGATGCGGGATCGCGCGATCAGTATGCGACGTGCAGCCGGAGCGCGAACACCGAGACCGGACCCCGGTCGCGGTTGTAACCCGGATTCACGATGCGCTGGTAGTCGAGCGCGACGTGCGCATGGCCGCCGATCGCCGCGGAATAATAGGTCTCCAGGATCTGCTCCGCGCCCGGGTGCGGCAGGCGCCCGTCGCCGACGAGCAAGCCCAGGCCGCCGGCGGCGAGGAACCGCTCGCGCGCGGCCGATATTCCGTTGACCGCGACGCCGGCGCCGAGCGTGTCGCCGGGCCGACGCCAGCGCGCCCCGTCGATCGACACACCGGCGGAGACCGACCGGTCCGCATCGGTGAACTCATAGGTTTCGACGTTTCCCGCGGCCTTGCCGATGCGCGCGAACACGCCGACGCCGTCCGCGACCGACTGCTCGATCGCGAGGCTCGCGCCGAAGCGGCCACGATACTGACGGACGGCGGCGATGTCGATCGGCGTCCCGGTCGATCCGGCGAGCTGGACCGCGGCGTCCAGCAAGCCCATCCGCGCGCGGCTCTGGAACGCGGTCAGCGACACCCGGCCCGCGCGTCCGAACCAGTGCTCGCGCCGGTCGATCTCGGCGATCATCTGGAATTCGTGCGCACCGGGATCCAGGTGCGCGCTGTTCGGTACGGTCGACAGGTCGAACACGCCGCCCCGCAGGGTCCATCGGCCCTCATACCACTCGAGCGCGGCACCGACCGAATAACCCCACGCATCCGCCGCGTAATCGAACGTGCTGGCGTCGATCATCGACCAGTTCAGGAAATCGACGCGCGGATCGTGCGCGTAGGCATTGGTGTCGAACAGATCGGTCACCGAGAACTTGCCGATCGTGAACACCAGGCGGTTCGCGGTCACGTGTTCCGGGAGCTGCGTCGCGTCGGCGGGCACGTCCACCGCGGCGCCGCCGAGGTCGAGCGTGTCGCGGAAGAACGCCCGCTGCCACCGAAGATAGGGTCGGCGCTGGCCGACCTTGTAGGCCTCGCCGCTCGGGAATCCCGCGGCACCGACGGTGCCGTCGAGCCCGAAGCCTTGGTCGATCTCGGGCTCGATCCAGACCTGCGCGCCGCGCCACGGGCGCCACCCGGCGAACAGGGACGCGTCGAAGGTCTCGCGACCGATGTGCGGCGACAGGCTGTTCGGTCCCGCGTAGGGGGACCGAAAGGAGTCGGTCGCCTGCTCGACGAACGTCGACTGGGCGTGCAGCGCGAAATCGGGGGATCCGACATCGGTCGTGGTCGGTGGCGCGGCGGTGTCCGGTGCGGTGGTGTCCGGTGCGGTCGCGGCGGGCGGATCCGCCGCGACGCCGGCGACCGGCACGAGCAGCGCGACGGTGGCGGCCGCAAACCGCACAGCCCGACCCGCGCGACCGGACCGGGCTGTCGCGAGGCTCGTCATCTCGATCTCCGAGGTACCAGCGAGGGATGATTCCGGGTAATATACCGTAGGGTGGTATGGTATACAAGGCGGTACGCATGGGTCACGTGGCGAACGAAAAGACGAAGCTGCTGAACCGCTTGAAACGTCTGCGCGGTCAACTCGAGGGGATTCAGCGCGCGGTCGAGGCGGACGAGGAGTGCGCTAACGTGCTGCAACAGGCGACCGCATGCCGGGGCGCGCTCGACGGGTTCATCGCCGAGGTGATCGAGGATCACATCCGCGAGCACATGGCCGACGAGAGCCGTGGCGCCGATCGGACCGAGGCGGCCGAGGACCTGATCGAGATCGTCCATCAGTATCTGCGCCGATGAGCATCGACCCGGAGCATCACGCCGGCGCCGCGTCCGACCACGATCTGGACCACGCGCGCGGCCAGGATCATGACCACGAGCATGACGACGATCATGCCGATACCCATGCCCATGACCATGGCCACGGTCATGGGCAGGCGCCGCCGAAGGATTTCGGGCCGGCATTCGCGATCGGTACCCTGCTGAACCTCGCGATCGTCGCGCTGCAGGTCGTCTACGGCTTGATCGCGCATTCGACCGCGCTGCTCGCCGATGCCGGACACAACCTGAGTGACGTCCTGGCGCTGGTCGTTGCCTGGGGTGCCGCCTCGCTCGCGAAGCGGCCGGCGACGATGCACTTCACCTATGGCTGGAGGGGGTCCTCGATCCTCGCGGCATTGCTGAACTCCTCGCTGTTGCTCGTCGTGATGGGAGGGATCGCGTGGGAGGCGATCCTGCGCCTGTCGCATCCGGTCGCCGTTCACGGCGCCGCGGTGATCGCGGTCGCGGCGGTCGGCATCGTGGTGAACGGCGTGAGCGCATGGCTGTTCGCGTCCGGCCGGCACGGTGATCTCAATGTCCGGGGCGCGTTCCAGCACATGCTGTCGGATGCGCTGATATCGTTCGGCGTGGTGCTCGCGGGGGTGGCGATCGCGCTGACGGGTCGGCAATGGATCGACCCGGTCGCGACGCTCGCGATCGTCGCGATCATCGTCTACGGCACCTGGGGGCTGCTGCGAGACTCGGTGCGCATGGCACTGGCCGGCGTCCCCGTCGGCATCGACCCCGCGGCGGTGCGCGCGTATCTGTCGGGGCTGCCGGAGGTGAGCCGGATACACGACCTGCACATCTGGCCGATGAGCACGACCGAGACCGCGCTCACCTGCCATCTGGTGACGCCGGCGGGGCATCCCGGCGATCGCTTCACCCTCGCGATCGCACAGGAGCTGCGCCGTCGCTTCTCGATCGATCACACGACGCTGCAGATCGAAGTCACCGAGGATTCGGCCTGCCGTCTCGCCGACGCGCATCGCTAGGCGCCCGACCGTCGCCGCTCGAGCGCCACGCGCCGGGGCGATCGCCGCCGATCGAGGAGCCTCAGGGCGGCGAACGTGGTCGCGAGCAGCCACACGCTGACCGCGGCGCCCGCGAACAACGAGCCACGGTCGGTCAGCGAGAAGATTTCCACCGGCGCGGTGATCCAGCCGGGCGGGTAGATCATGATCGTCGCGCCGAGCTCGCCCATCGAAAGCGCGAGGCCCAGCGCGGCCGCGGCGCGCAAATGCGGCAGCAACAGCGGCAGGGTCACTCGAACGAGCACCCGCGACGGCGCGGCGCCGAGACTGCCGGCCATCTCCTCGACGCTCGGGGGCAATCGCGCGATTCCCGCTTGCGCACTCGTGTAGGCATAGGCGGTGATCAGCACGACGTGAGTGATCACGACGAGCACGACCGTTCCGTTCAGCAGCAGCGGCGGGTGGCTGAACGCGACGAGCAGCGCGAGGCCGATCGAGACCGACGGAATCGCCACCGGCATCAGAAAGAGCGCGTCGATCCCGCGACGGACCGGCGCCGGATAGCGGCGCGACGCGAGGGCGCCCCAGGCTCCGAGCACGAGCGCGACGATCGTCGCGACGAGGCCCGTCGCGAGGCTGTGCCACAGCGCCGCGCGTTGCGCGCCGCCGAGCGCCGCGCGCAGGTGCGCGACCGTCAGGGTCGAGGGCAGCGCCCGGGTCCATTCGCCGGCGATGCTCGCGAGGATCAGCGTCAACAGCGGCAGGCCGAATACGATCGCGGTCACGATCATGCCGGCCCCGGCGAGGAGTCGACGCGCACCCCGGGAATGAATCAGCTCGCTCATCGCGGTGCGCGCTCGAGCGATTGTCGGTACGTGAAATTCAGGCCGAGAGACAGTGCGACGTTGCAGATCGCGACCGCGCTCGCGGCCGGATAATCGAACTCGTCGATCGCCTTGCCGTAGATCATCATCGGCAAGGTGATCACGTCCTTCACGCCCATCACCAGGATGATCCCGAATTCGTTCATCGTGAGCAGCAGGCACAAGCTCCCGCCGGCGATCAGCGCCGGCACGAGCTCCGGGAACACGACCCGGCGCAGCACGCCCCACGGCCGTTCCCCGAGGCCGCTCGCGACCTCGAGCTGCGCGCGATCGATCACCTCGAGCGCCGCGAGCACGGGTCGCATCACGAACGGTGTGTAATAGGTGACTTCCGCGAGCACCACGCCCCAGAATCCGTACAGGAAACTGCGTGAGGCGTCCACGGCCGGCAGGCCGAGTGCGGACGTCCACAGCGAGCGGACGAGGCCCGAGTTGCCGTAGAGAAACGTCAGCGAGAGCGCGACCAGAAAGGACGGGAACGCGAGATAGACGTCGACGAGTCGACCGAGCGCCCTTGCGCCCGGAAATGCGACGAACCGGATCAGCAACGCGAGCGCCGATCCGAGCACGAGACAGGTCGCGGTCGCCGTCAATGCGATCCGCAGTGTCGCGAACAGCGCGTCGCGAAACGCATGACCGGCGAGGATCGCGGCGAAGGTGCCGAACCCGTAGCCGCCTCCGGGTCTCGCGAACGCTTCGACGGCGAGCAATGCAAACGGGTAGAGAAAGATCACGCCGAGCACCACGAGCGGCACCGACGCCACCAATGCTCGCGAGAGCCGGTGAGCGCGTCCCATCAGCGATCCGCGAGAACGACCGCGCAGTCGGCGGAGAAGCTCACCCGCACCCGCGCGCCGGGCGTCGGCAAGGCCTCGCTCGCCGGGCGATCGACGCGGATCGTCGATGGTCCCGCCTCGACGACCACTCGCTGCGTTGCGCCGAGCCATTGCGCGGAGCGCACGATGCCGTCCAGGTGGTTGCCGTCCGGCGTCTGTGCTTGCGTCTCCTCGATCCGAAGGTCATGGGGTCGTACGCACAGCAGTGCCGCCCCGCTCCTTGGCGCGTCGGCGCTGCCGCGCGCCCAGATCGTGCGGTCCGCGATCCGCGCGGCGATTCGGTTCCGGTCGGCGCGGGCGTCCGCCGTCCCCTCGAGAACGCGCACGGGCAGCAGGTTGGCCTGGCCGAAAAACTCCGCGGTGTAACGGTTGGGTGGCGTATCGTGCAGGTCGCGCGGAACTCCGTCGGCGACGATGCGACCCGCGTTCAGCAGGACGATCCGATGACCGATCGCGATCGCCTCGGTTTGATCGTGGGTCACGTACACGATCGCGGTCTGCGGCAATTCTGCGTGCAATCGCCGCAACTCGTCGAGCATGTCGGCGCGAAGCGGGGCGTCGAGCGCCGACAGCGGTTCGTCGAGCAGCAGCGCCGGCGGCTCGATCGCCAGTGCGCGGGCGATCGCGACCCGCTGCTGCTGTCCGCCGGAGAGCTCGTGCGGATAGCGTCGCGCGTGCGATGCCATTCCCGTCATCTCGAGGAACCGCGCGACGGTGCGCTCGATCTGCGGTCGCGGGCGCTTGCGGGCGCGCAGGCCGAACGCGACGTTTTCGGCGACGCGAAGATGCGGAAATAGCGCGTAGTTCTGTACGACGAGGCCCAGTCCGCGGGCGTGCGGTGGCGCGTCGGTCACATCGGTCGAGCCGAGGTGGATCCGACCGGCGGTCGGCTCGGTGAACCCCGCGATCGCGCGCAGCAAGGTCGTCTTTCCGGATCCGGATTCGCCGAGGAGCACCACGACCTCGCCGGCGGCGACGGACAGATCGACGCGATCGAGAGCGAGATGGTCGCCATAACGGACGCTGAGCGCATGCACGCGGATCCGCGGCGGCGCGCGATCGTGGCCCGAGGTCGCGCGGGGCGACTCGGCCATCGGCTCACCGCTCCGTCGCGCGGCGCCAGAGCGTGACATCGTGCCCGAGCTCCTTCGCGACGCGGGTCCAGTCGGGCTGCCAGATACGAACGCCGTCGATCACTTGCTCGAGCGCGCGCGCGGCCGGTGTGGTCGCCGGGACGTCGCGGCGCGCAGGGAACGCACGCGCGAGGTCGTAGAGTCGCGCCTGCGCCGGTCGGCTCAGCAGGAACGCGATCAAGCGCAGCGCTGCCTGCTCGTGCGGTGCGCCGCGCACCAGCGCGATCTGATACGGCAGGCGCATCGCGAGTCGGCGGCCGTCCGGGCCGGCCGGAAAGAAGAGCCTCAGGTTGGGGTAGTCGCGTTGCTGCGAATAGCTCATCTGCACGTCCCCGTTCGCGACCCAGATTTCGCCCTTGTCGACGAGCGCGGCGAGACGGCCGGTCGAGGCGGAGGGTCCGAGATTGTTCGCTTGCAGGCGTCGCAGGTACGCGAGGCCGGCGGATCTGCTGCCGAACGCCTCGAAGGCCTGCAACAGCACGGCGGTGCCGTCGCCGGCTTGTCCGGGCGTCGAGTACTGCAGCCGATTGCGGAACGTCGGCGCGAGCAGTGCCGTCAGGCTCGCCGGCGGCGCGGGGAGCGCTGCCGCGTCGTAGATCCACGCCGAGTAGTCCTCCGCGAGCGTGTACCAGAGCGCCGGCGCGTGGGGGACTCCGAGTGCGGAACTGTCCGCCGGCGCCAGGATCAGTGGCCGCAGGACGCCGGCGTCGGCCGCGACCTGCATGAACGGCGGGATCGTGACGAGCACGTCGGCTTGCGGCGCGGTCCGCTCAGCGAGCACGCGGTTCACGATCACGCCCGATCCGGCCTCGACGTACTGCACGGTGATCCCGGTGCGCCGCTCGAACGTCGCGAACATCGTGTCGAACCAGTTCGGTCGGCCGTCGCGCAAACCGTCGGCGCTGTACACGGTCACGACCGCGGCCCGACCGCAGGCCATGGCCCCGATCGCGCAGGCGAGCGCTGCCAGAACGGCGATCGACCGGATCGTCCGCGCATTCTTCACGGCGAGATCCTTCGAATGCCCATCTCGCGTACCGTCGCACCGATCGCCGTGACCGCTCGGCGCAGCGCCGACGAATCGATGGCGCCGATGCAACCGACCCGAAAGGTCTCGACCCGCGTCAGCTTGCCGGGATACAGGATGAATCCCCGTTCGCGAACGCGTTCGTAGAACTGCGCGAAACGGTAGGCCGGATCCGGCGGCGAGTGGAACGTGACGATGATCGGTGCCTGCAGGGCCTGCGGCAGGAACGGCGCGAAGCCGAGCGCGCGCATGCCATCGAGCAGGGTCGCACAATTGTCGGTGTAGCGGGTGAGGCGCGCATCGCGCCCGCCTAGCGCTCGGTAGCGGTCGATTGCGACGCGCAGTGCGGCGACGACGTGCGTCGGCGGCGTGAACCGCCACTGGCCCGTTCTCTCCAGGTAGTGCCATTGGTCGGCGAGATCGAGTGCGAGGGAATGGGATCGACCGGCGCTGCCGTCGAGCGCGTCACGCCGTGCGATCACGAACCCCATCCCGGGAACGCCTTCGAGACATTTCCCGGAAGCGGCGATCAACGCGTCGAACGCGACCGTGCGCGCATCGATCGGCAGCGCGCCGAAGGAACTCATCGCATCGACGATCAGTCGCCTCCCATGGGCGGCGACGACCGCGCCGACGTCGGCGAGCGGGTTCAGGATTCCGGTGCTTGTCTCGCAATGCACCAGCGCGACGTGCGAGATCGCGGGATCGGCAGCGAGTGCGGCGTCGATGCGTTCGGCGCTCACCGCTTCGCGTTCGCCGAACGGGATCACAACCGCCTCGCGGCCGAGATACCCGAGGATGCGCGCGATCCGCTGGCAGTAGGCGCCGTTGTCGGGCACCAGGACCTTGCCGCCTCTCGGAACGAGCGTACCGAGCGCCGCCTCCACCGCGAACGTGCCGCTGCCCTGGAGCGGCACGCAGACGTGATCGCGCTCGGCACCGACGATCTCGACCAGGTCCCGACAGACGGAGGCGGTCAATTCGTTGAACGCGGCGTCCCAGGAGCCCCAGTCGACCTGCATCGCGGCCTTCACCGCGGCTTCGGTCGTCAACGGACCGGGTGTCAGCAACACGGGTTCGGACATGGTTCAGCGACCTCGATGACTGCGAAGGTACTGCTCGATCCCCGAGACGAGGCCGGCGACGGTGTCGATCACGACGTCGGCGCCAGCCGCGTAGAGCGCACGGGCCGACGCGTCGATTCGCGCCTGCCGTTCGAGCGCCGGCATGGCCTCGAGCGTCGCCGCCGCGAGCCCGACACCGTTCCCGGAAGCGGCGACCCCGACGCTCAGGCAGCCGGCGAACCTTCCCTCGGCGACACCCGCCTCGGAATCGTCGACCTTGACGACGCGACTCAAGGGCCAGACGCCGAGCTCCGCGCAGGTCTTGTAGATCATCAACGGAGTCGGCCGCCCCCGCGGCGTCTCTCCGGAGCACACGAGGTGCTCGGGCGCATAGCCCTGCGCCGCGGCGCGCTCGATCACCGGTGCCATCATTTCCCGGGTGTAGCCGGTCGACGAGGCGATCCGGACGCCCGCCGCACGCAGCGCCGCGACCGTCGTCGCGACGCCGTCGATCAGGGTCGCCGTCCGGGCCGCGCGCTCGCGCATCAGCGGGCCGAGTTCGCGTACCAGCGATTCGCAGTCGGCGGCGCTCGCCGGCGCGCCGTTCGCCGCGATCCACGCGGCGGCGATCGCGGGCTCGTCGAGCAGGGCGCGCACGTGATCGGCTTTCGCCTTGCCCATGTCGCGGCGAACCTGAGCTTCGGTCAGGGACACGCCGTGCCGGCGGAACGCCTCCAGCAAGGCGTCGACCGGTGCGCGGCAGCCGAAGTCCACGGTCGTGCCGGCCCAGTCGAAGATCACCAGTTCGAAGTGTTCTGCGAGATTCACGGTTGCGGGCTCCTCATCGATCGCGGTGTGGGTCCGGCGGCTCGCCGGCGACGGGCTCGCGGTATCGCGTCAGCGCGTCACCGAGCGCGTTGCGAAGCGGCTCGAGCCACGGCTCGTAATGTCTCCACTGACTCAAGCCATCGCGGTAGATCGGTCGTCGGACCTGCTCGGAACTCGGCGTCCGTACACTGCGATCGCTCTTGTAGAACTCCAGGCAAGCCGGCTCGAACGGCAACTCGCAGAACTCGAGGATCCGTCGGGCGCTGCCCTCGAGGTCGGCGACGACGTCTTCGTGCAGCACGCGCAGGACCTTGCCCGGTAGCACCGCATCCCAGTGGCGCATCAATTCCAGGTACGTACGGTAGTAGCGCGCGACGTCGTCGATCGAATAGCTGAACTCCTGACCGTTCGCGAACAACTGCTTGAGGTTGCCGAAGCAGCAGGCCATCGGCTCGCGCCGCGCATCGATGATCTTCGCGTTGGGCAGCATCAGTTGGATCAGGCCGACGTGCCTGAAATTGTTCGGCATCTTGTCGATGAAGCGTGGTCGATCGGTGCGATGCGCGCGGGTGTCGGTCAGGTAGCGCTCGCCGAGTCGGCGGAACTCGGTCGCCGGCATCGTCGAGAGCACGCGAGGGTAACGCGGATCGCCGAGGTCCGGCTCGCGCCCCTGCAGCTCGAGCACGATGCGCGGCACGTCGGCGAGCTCCTGGGTGCCCTCGACCTGTGTATGCGACGCGAGGATCTGTTCGATCAGTGTCGAGCCGGACCGCGGCAGACCGACGATGAAGATCGGCGAGGGATCGTCCGCGCCCCATCCGGCCCGGGCGGCGAAGAAATCGCGCGTGCACACCGCGATCTGGCCCCGGGTGTTGTTCTCGATGACTTCCGGGCGATATCGGCTCGCCGAGCGCTTCAGCGCATTGCCGCGTTCGTAGTGGCGCCACGAGTCGGCGTAATTCGCGCGGTCCTCGAACGCCTTGCCGAGCGCGAAGCACAGGTGGATCCGGTCCTCGATCCCGAGATCGAACCGCGCCTCGAGCGCGCGCATTCTGGCGATCTCTTCGTCTTCGAATCGATAGGTCTTGAGGTTCGCGAGGCTCCAGTACGCATCGCCGAAATCCGGGCGCGCGGCAGCGGCGGCCCGATAGGCTGCGATTGCCGCGTCGCGATCGCCCACCGTCTTCAGCACGTGCGCGAGCGACAGCAACAGGTCCGCGGACCCGGGAGTCTCCGCGAGCAACTCGCGGTACAGGTCGATCGCGCGGGAATGCTCGCCGAGGCCGACGCAGGTGGCCGCGAACAGCGCGCGGTAGCTGCGGTGCCGGGGCTCCTCGGCGAGCAGGATCTCCAGCTGGGCACGCGCCTCGCGATACTTGTGGCGCTCGACCAGCACGAACGCATGGTCGTGCCGGGCCGCGCGGTACCCGGGGGCCAGTTCGAGCACGGCACCGAGCAGCAACTCCGCGTCGTCGAGGACCTGACGCGCGATGCCGATCCGCGCGAGCAGGCGCATCGCTTCGATGTCGTCGCCCTTCTGCAGCAAGCGAGCGCGCACCAGGTCCTCGGCCGGCCCGAGGTCCCGGTCGGCGAACAGTGCAGTCGCCCGGACCACTTCCGGCGCGAGGCGGCTCAAGGTCGCGACGTGTTCCGCCGCGGTATCGGCGTTCGCGCGATCCCCGCTGATCCGCCAGAGGCGCTCGAGCATCGCCCAGCTGTTCGGCAGCGCCGGATTCGAGTTCACTGCACGCAGCAAGCAGTCGATCGCGCGCGACGCGTCGCGCAGCGCGACGTAACACAGTCCGCGCTCCTCGTGCAGGCGACTGAATTGCGGGTGCGTGCGCTCGAGTCGCTCGAGCGTCGCGAGTGCATCCGCAGTGCGGCGCAGGTGCCGCTGGCTGAACGCGATCGCGTACAACACGTCGCGATTCTCGGGGACCGTCGCCGCGAGCGCCTCGGCGGCGGCGAGCGCCTGCGCGTGTCGACCGGCGCGTGCCAGATCGCGAATTCGCCGAACCTCGCACTCGATCGGGCTGTCTTCGCTGGACGCGGGCGCGGACGCGGCGGTGGCGGAGGTCATGCGACTCCAGAAAAGGGGAAGGCGGCGGGCCCCGTGGGCCCGCCGCCGATTCTAGCCGAACCGATCGGGATCCCGGGCGCGGTGTTCAGAATCGGTAACCGACCTTCACGCCGATCACCCGGGGTCGCAGCGGCACCTCCGACTTGATGAACTGAGACGAGGAGGTGAACAGGCTCGCGTCCGAATTGGACAGGTTCTGCCCGTACACCTCGGCGGTCCACGCGCCCTTCGCGACGCCGACCGAGCCGTCGTAGGTCGTGTATCCCGGCTGATCGTATTTCAGCCACGTCGTGTACGGGACCTGCACGGTGTCGCCGTTCACGAAGCTCGCCGGTTCGTTGGTCATGTGACCGATGTGGTTCGCGCCGATCATCACGAATCCCCGATACGCCTCGTAGTTCCAGTCGTAGCGGGCCCGGAGGTTGAACTCCTGCGACGGAGAGAACGCCGGCCGGGTGTTCAGCGCGCCGAACGGGTTCGGGAACGGCGCGCCCTTGACCTCGGTGATGCACTGACCGAAGTTCGGCGACTTCACGCCGGCGGAGCTCACGTAGTTGTCGATCAGGCAGGGCGAGGAGGACTGGTTCGCGCTGTTCCAGGAGCCCGACCCCTGCAGCGTGAAGCCGCCGGGGAGCTTCGCGACGAACTGCAGCTCGAAGCCGTCGATCCGATAGTTCGGGCCGTTCACGACGAAAGTCGTGTTGCCGAGGATCGTCGGATCGAACAGCGCGAATTGCACGTCGTTCCAGTCCATCCGATAGAACGATCCGTTCAGCAACAGGTGATGGTCGAGCATCTCCGCCTTCCAGCCGATCTCGTTGTTGGTCAGCGAGTCCGGCTTGTAGCTGAGCGGAGAGGAGTACTGCGGCACGCCGTTCGCGTCCTTCGCCTTGTTCGCGACGGTCCGGTTGAACCCGCCCGGGCGGAATCCTTGCGAGAACGTGTAGTAGAGCATGATGTCCGGGGTCACGTGCCAGGTGACGTTCGCGCGGCCCTTGACGCCGGTGTAGACCGCGTTCTCGTGCTCGGCATTGATGCTGGTCGCGCCGGCGTAGCAACCGTTCGGCACGTCGGCGCACGCGAGCGGGGTCGTGTACTTCGAGCCGACCTCGTCCTCGCTGTAGCGGTAGTAGCGGGCGCCGCCGGTGATCGTCAGCACCTTCGGGACGATGTCGTAGTCCATCGATGCGAACACCGCGGTCTGCTTGTAGCCGCGGCGAATGTCCTCGCCGAACGCGACGTTGTCGTTCCGCACGCTCGGGTCCGACGCATACGCACCGGGGAACGGACCGACGTTTCCGACGCACGGCAAGCCGCCCGCGAGCGCGTTCGCGAGGTTCGTCGGCGTGCACGAAGGGATCGTCTTGTAGAGGAAGTTCATGTTGTCGTAGATCTCGAAATCCTCCCAGAACAGGCCGACGATCCCGCGGGTCCGCCAGTTGCTCGGCGTGCTCAGCCGGAACTCGTTGCTCAGGTGGGTATTCTTGACCTGGTCGTGCCACGAGGTGATCGGCGAGTAGCAGGTCGGCACCGTCGACGACGGCGTCCCGGAGCCGAAGCCCGAGCCGCCGCTGCACGTGTAGTAGAAGCCGTAGGCGCTGCGCGTGTAGTTCGAATAATCGTTGGTCTGGTCGATGTGGCGGACGAGATAGCCGGCCGTGTAGACGGCGTGCAGCGCGCCGAGCTTGCCGTTCACCGTGAACGCGGTGTTCTCGAATCGATCCTTGTTCACCGCGGGCACGAACGCGGTCACTTCCCACGGACCGAGCTTCTGGCCGTCGGAGCCGATCGGGTACTGAGTCGACAGGCCGTCGGCCTCCATGTCCTGGTAGCTCTGGGTGATCAGTGCGTTCCAGTCGTCGTTGATCTTATAGAGGAGTTCCGCCCGGACGCCGCCGTACTGGACCGGATTCGACGCGCGTCCCGCGATCGCGTAGTTGTTCGCGACCTGGTTCGCCGCGGGCACGCAGAAGCCGGTGTTCGTCGGCAGTCCGTTGGGGCACAGGCCGTTCGCGCCCGGCCGCACGCCACCGTAATAGTTGCCGGTGTCGTTGTTGCTGCGCGTGAACGTGCTGGCGACGTTGGTGATGTACCCACCGCGCCGGTCGTCGTAGATCACCACGCGTGCCGCGAGCTTGTGGTCGACCAGGGGTGCGTTCAACACCGCGCTCACCGCGTGGTTCGGGTCGCCGTGCGCGGTCACGCCGTAGCTCGCCTCGGTGACGCCCTCGGTGCGGTCGAGCACCGGCTTGTTCGTGATGTAACGGATCGCACCGGCCTCGGCTCCGCCGCCGAACAACGTGCCCTGCGGTCCCTCGAGCACCTCGATGCGCTGCATGTCCACCATGTAGACGTCGAGATTGCGCGCCGGAAATTGCAGCGACTGATCATCGAGGTAGGTCGCGACGTTCGGGAACGACGCGAAGGTCGCGCTCGATTGATTGCCGGCGAATCCCGCGCTCATCCCGCGCATGAAGATGCTGCCCTGGCCCGGGCCGTTCGATCCGAAGGTCACGTTCGGTAGATACTTCAGCACGTCGTCGAAGGTCGTCACGCTGAGCTGATTGAGCTGGGCGCCGGTGATCGCCTGGATCGTGATCGGCACGTCCTGGACCGACTGGGCGCGTCGTTGCGCGGTCACCACGATCTCCTGGAGCGCCGAGCCCGACGCCGGGTCCGAGGTCGACGCGGCGGTCGGACTCGGGCCTTGATCGGTCGCCGCGAGCGCGTTCACCGCGCTACCGCCGAGGATCGCCGCGATCGCGATACCGAGCTTCATT
This sequence comes from Pseudomonadota bacterium, assembly GCA_021780395.1. The sequence goes on along the minus strand of JAJXYU010000076.1, from coordinate 5,115 downwards.
CTGCTGTTCAATGGAGTCTCCCTGGATGCATGTGTTGACGGATCCGAGTCTGGCGCCCGGGGTCTCCGGTGCGCGGCGGCGCGTACCGCGTCGCGCGGGTTGCGCGCGGGGTCGGTCGAACCGCTATCGCCCAATTGTGTTGAATGCACGATGGTGTTTTGACGACACGCGGATGACGGATCCGTGACACGGTGTGCGACGCCGAGAAAGCCGTGCGGGTGGTTCGCGGTGGTGATAACGTCTCGCGCCGATGCGTTCGGCACGCGAGGATCGGACATGCGACGGATCGAAGAGGCTGCGCGCTCGCTTGACGTGGTTCTCGAGACCGACGTGCTCGTGGTCGGCAGCGGTCCCGGCGGACTCGCGGCGGCCCTCGCCGCCGCACGGGCCGGCGCGCGCACTGCGTTGCTCGACCGGTATGGGTGCTTCGGCGGGAACATGACCCAGGTCGGCGTCGAGGGCCTCGCCTGGTACCGGCACGAGCGCACGGTCGACTGCGAGGGCATCGGCATCGAGTTCGAGCAACGTGCGAAGGCGATGGGTGCGGCATTGCCGGAGCCGCAGTCGATCAGCCACGCACTCGACGCCGAAATGTTCAAGTGGGTCGCCGATACGCTCGTCGAGGAGGCCGGGATCACTCCGCTGCTGCATCGCTGGTGTGTCGCGCCGATCATGGAGGGCGACGCGATACTCGGCGTGATCACCGAGAGCAAGGCCGGGCGCGAGGCGATCCTCGCGAAGCGTGTGATCGACGCGACCGGCGACGCGGATGTGGCGGTGCGTGCCGGCGCACCGTTTCGCAGGACCCCGAAGCGGGAGATGATGGCCGTGTCGGTGATGTTCTCGATGAGCGGCGTCGACAAGCGACGGTTCATCGACGCGGTCAAGGCCGACCCCCAGACCTATGCCGACTGGTCCGGCAACGGCGAGTGGGAGTACGAGACGACCGGCAAGGAGGACACCCTGTTCTCGCCGTTCCTGCGTAAGCCGTTCCAGCAGGCGCTCGCGGCCGGCCTGATCCCGTCGAGTCTGCACACGATCGCCGGCACCTGGGGGAGCGTCACCGACCAGGGGGATCTGACGTACCTGAACCTGGTGCACGTTCCCGAAATCGACGGGACCGACCCGGTTGACCTCACCGTCGGCGAGATCCGGGGCCGGCGAGAGGCGATCCATGCGCTGAACGCGCTGCGCGGGTTCATGCCGGGCTGTGAGCATGCCAAGCTGCGTAACTTCGGGATGACCCTCGGGATCCGCGATACCCGCAAGATCGATGCGCTCTACAACCTGACCGGCGCCGACGTGCGAGAGCAAGGGCGATTCGAGGATGCGATCGGCATCTTTCCGGAATTCGTAGACGGTTACGGGGTCTTGATCCTGCCGACCACGGGACGCTACTGGCAGGTGCCGTATCGTGCACTCGTGCCTCGTCGGGTCCGCAACCTGCTGGTCGCAGGACGGGCGATCGGCGGCGACAAGATCTCGCACGCGTCCGCGCGCAACATGATGTGCTGTGCGGTCGGCGGCCAGGGCGCCGGCGTCGCCGCCGCAATCTCGATCCGCCGCGACGAGCCCCTCGACCGGCTCACGATCGAGACGGTGCAATCGGAGCTCGTGCGCCAGGGCGCGCGGATCCGGTGAGCGCCGGACCATCGGGCGGCGACGGCGCCGAGACCGACGGACCGTCGCCGCTGCGCTGGTGGGTGCTCGCGTTCGCGGCGCTCGCCGTGTCGAGCAGCTACTACGAAGACGACGTGATCGGTCCGATCGCAGACCTGCTGGTGCGGCAGCGAGGCTTCCACCAATCCCAACTCGGAATGCTCAACGGCATCATCAGCGTGCCGAACGCGGTGCTCGCGCTCGCGAGCGGCGTATTGATCGATCGACTGGGGCCCGCGCGCGTCGCGGTAGGATCCGCGGCGGTCGGCGTGATCGGTGCAGGGCTCACCGCGATCGGCGAGCCCTACGGCTTGATGGTGTTCGGCCGATTCCTGTTTGGGATCAGCGAAGGCGCGATCTTCATCGCGCTCGTCGCTGGTCTGGCGCAGTGGTTCCCGCGACGCGGCATCGCGCTCGCGACCGCGTTGTACTTGAGTCTCGCGCGCGTCGGCTCCTACGCGGTTGACACCTCCACCGTGTGGGCGCATCGGCTGTACGCGCGCGGCTGGCAGCCGCCGTTGTGGCTTGGCGCAGGCCTCACCGCCGTCGGGCTCGCCGCGGCGATCGCCTATCAGGCGATCGATCGTCGCGCCCGGCCTCGCGCGCGTCGCACCGCGCCGGAAAGCGGTGCCTTCGACTGGCAAGCGCTCCTCCGGTTCGACCGCTCATTCTGGTACATCCTCGGGCTTCACGTGCTCTATGCGGCGGTGTTCTTCCCGTTCCGCACCACGTACGCAATCGAGTACTTCCAACAAGTCAAGGGTTTGAGCCTGCAGCGCGCGGGGCTCGCAAACAGCTGGGTCTTCTTCGCCGCGATCTTCGCGACTCCGATCTTCGGGCTCCTCGCGGATCGCATCGGGCATCGCGCGTCGATGCTCGTCTGGGGGACCGTGCTGTTGCCAGCGACGTTCGTGCTGCTCGCGCTGACCGATTGGAACCTGTGGATCTCGACGGCGATGATGGGCGTGAGTTTCGCGCTCGTGCCGGCGGTGATCTGGCCGGCGACCACGCTGATCGTCGAGCCCGCGCGGCTCGGCGCGGCGCTCGGTCTGATCACGCTCCTGCAGGCTCTGGCGATGGCGGGCTCCAATCTGATCGCCGGGTGGCTCGCCGACCGCGCCGGGGCGGGGGCAGCGAATCCCGCGGGTTACGCACCGATGCTCGCGTTCTTTTTTCTGATGGCGCTTGCGGCGCTCGCGTCGGCGCTCGCACTTTGGCATCGGGAACGAGGACCCGGCGGGCATGGCCTGGAGTAGATCGGCCGGCGAAGACCCCAGACGGTGCCGCGGCGCTCAAGGGTTGCGCTGTCTGGCGGGCAGCTCGACCCGAAGTCCTTCCAGTCCGGGCTCGATCTTGATCTGGCACGCGAGCCGGCTGCGCGGGTCGCGATCGAGGACTCGTCGCAGCGTGTCGAGTTCGTCCTCGCTCGGCGCGGCCATCCGCGACGCCCACCCGGCGTCGACATAACAGTGGCAGGTGCCGCAGCTGCACATCCCGCCGCAGAAGCCGACGATGCTGGGCACCGCGTTCTCGACCGCGGTCTCCATCAGCGTCGCGCCGGGTCGCGCCTCGACCGTCTGGGAAGCGCCCGTCGCGTCGACGAACGTGACCTTGATCATCGGAACCCCCGGATCCTCCGGAAACGTGCGCTCGAGGATCGCGCGAAAGCGCGTCACGGCGCCAGCGTCCGGTCATCGTGGGAAATACGTATCCCCGGCCCCACCCGGGTCGAGCAGAATCCTGACGATGCACTCGCCAGGCGCCGCCGTCCCGGTGCCGGAGCCGCCGGAGTCGTTCGATCTCGGCGCTTCGGAGGAAACCCTTGCCAAGATCCGCGATTGGCTGCCGGTCTATGGGGACTTCTTTCGCGTGTATTCCCCCCGCCGCCGGGTCTACAGCTACGTCGTGAACGACCCGGAGGCGGTGAAGCGCGTGTTGCTCACCAATCATCGCAACTACGTCAAGGGGGTCGGCACCGATCAGATCTCGATCCTGCTCGGCCGGGGCATCATGACCAGCAGCGGCGACGACTGGCAGCGGCAGCGCCGGATGCTGCAGCCGGCATTCCACCGGCGCGTGCTGTCGGGTTTTGGCGGCGCGATCGCGCAGACCAACGAGGAATACGCGTCGCGCTGGGATGCGGTCGCGCGCCACGGCGTGCCGCTGAACGTGACCGAAGCGGCGAGCGAGCTGACGCTCGACATCAATCTGCGCGCGATCTTCGGCGACGATCTCGCGCTGATCCGCGAGCGCTTCGGCGCGAACCCGTTCTCGATCGTGCACACCGAGGCGGACCGGGACCTGCGATTCGCCTACCGGATCCGCTCCCTCGGCACCATCCTGCAGGAATTGATCGACCGGCGTCGGGCGAATCCGCAGGAGAAGCGCGTCGATTTCTTCGAGATGGCGCTCGAGGCGGAGGACAAGGAGACCGGCGAGCGCATGAGCGACCGGCAACTGATCGACGAACTGATCACGCTGGTCGTCGCCGGGCACGAGACCACCGCGTCGGCGCTCACCTGGACCTGGTATCTGCTCGGGCGGCATCCCGAGATCCAGGAGGAACTCGCCGCGTCGACCCTGGGGTTGCCGGCGCTCTCGACGCTCGGTCTCGAGGGCCTCGAGGGATGGGCGGTCGGACAACAGGTGATCAAGGAATCCTTGCGGCTGTGTCCGCCGGGCTGGATGATCGCCCGCCGTACGGTCGCGCCGGACGTGTTGCACGGCGTCGCGCTGGCGGCTGCGACCGACGTCTTCATCAGTCCGTATTTCCTGCACCGGCATCCGGCGCACTGGCAGGACCCGGAGCGCTTCGATCCGTCCCGTTTCGCTCCGGCGGCGGAGGCTGCGCGCCACCGTTTCGTGTACATCCCGTTCGGCGTGGGACCGCGGCATTGCATCGGCGAGGCGCTCGCGACCTTCGAGATGGCGACGCACCTCGCGGTGATGAGCCGGCGGTTCCGCCTGACGCCGGTCTCCGACGAGACTCCGCGCATCGAGGCGCGGATCAACTACCGCCTGCGCTCCGACCTCTCGATGTGGATCGAACCGCGCTGAGACCGCGTCCCGGACGCGGGCCTTTCCTTTGCGCCGTCGACGCGCTTCACTAGCCGCAGGTCGCCGGCGATCGGCCGGCCCGCGCAAGGGAGACGTCGAACATGCCGCCAGCGCCGCGCACCATCGGGTTGCGTCCCGTCAAAGGGGACATCAACGGATTCATCGCGCTGTCGGTCGACAATCTGTCGGTGCTCGCGCTGTTCGCCGCGGTCCTCGTCCGGGGCTTCGGGATGCCCGGCGACACCGTGTTCGGGCGCATGATCCCGGGAACCGCGTTCGGCGTGCTGGTCGGTGATGCGCTGTACAGCTGGCTCGCGGTGCGCCTCGCGCGGCGCGAGGGGCGCGGCGACGTGACCGCGATGCCGTTCGGACTCGATACGCCGTCGACGATCGGCATGG
>JAJXYU010000014.1 GCA_021780395.1 Pseudomonadota bacterium | reverse complement strand
CGGCGGCCACAGCGGCACCGCCGACTACACGCGCGCGATACTCGAGCGCCTGGCGAAGCCCTGAGGCCCGCGGTCTTCCGCGCGACGCCCGCCGCGATGCAGCCCGCGATCTCGATCCAGCGGCTCGTCAAGCGCTACGACTCCGGGCATGTGGCGCTGCATGGAATCGATCTCGAGGTCCGCCCAGGCGAGATCTTCGCGCTGCTCGGCCCGAACGGCGCGGGCAAGAGCACCTTGATCAACATCGTCTGCGGAATCGTCACGCCGACCGAGGGGCGGGTGCTCGCCGCCGGTCGGGACGTCGTGCGCGAGTACCGCGCCGCGCGCACGGCGATCGGGCTCGTACCGCAGGAACTCGCGACCGACAACTACGAGTCGGTGTGGGCGACCGTGAAGTTCAGCCGGGGGCTGTACGGCCGGGCGCCGAATCCCCGGTTCCTCGAATCGCTCCTCGACGCGCTGTCGCTCGCCGACAAGCGCGACGCCCGGATCATGACGCTGTCCGGCGGGATGAAGCGCCGGGTAATGATCGCGAAGGCGCTCGCCCACGAGCCGCAGATCCTGTTCCTCGACGAGCCGACCGCCGGCGTCGACGTCGAGCTGCGCCGCGACATGTGGGCCCTGGTGCGCCGGCTCCGGGACCAGGGCGTCACGATCGTGCTCACGACCCACTACATCGAGGAAGCCGAGCAGATGGCGGACCGGATCGGCGTGCTCGATCGAGGCTCCCTGATCCTCGTCGAGGACAAGCGCACGTTGATCGACCAGCTCGGCGAGCGCCAGCTGCGGCTGATGCTGCGCCGGCCGCTCGACGCGATTCCCGCCGGGCTCGCGGACCTCGGTCTGCAGCTGCGAGACCGGGGCGACGAGCTCGTATTCACTTACGACGCGACTCGGACGATCGACGTGTCGGCGCTGCTGCGCCGCCTGACCGACCTGTCGATCGAGATCACCGACATGCAGACCCGACAATCCTCGCTGGAGGAGATCTTCGTGAAGCTCGTGAGTCGGCGCTCGTGAGCGCGCCGCTGCACCGCCCGGCGCCGTTCGTCCCGCCGCGCTTCAACCGCCACGGCGTGCTCGCGATCTACCGGTTCGAGCTCGCGCGCGCGGCCCGGACCCTGATCCAGTCGCTCGTGACGCCGGTGATCACCACCTCGCTCTACTTCATCGTCTTCGGCTCGGCGATCGGCGCGCGGATGCACAGCGTCGGCGGCGTGCCCTACGGCGCGTTCATCGTGCCGGGCCTGATGATGCTCACCCTGTTCACCGAGAGCATCGCGAACGCATCCTTCGGAATCTTCTATCCGAAGTTCACCGGAACGATCTTCGAGCTGCTGTCCGCACCGGTCTCGCCGCTCGAAACCGTGCTCGGCTACGTCGGCGCGGCCGCGACGAAGTCGGTCGCGATCGGCTCCATCATTCTCGGCACGTCGGCGTTGTTCGTCCCGATCCGCATCCTGCACCCGGTCGCGATGGTCGTGCTGCTGCTGCTCACCGCGGCGACGTTCAGCCTGTTCGGATTCATCGTGGGCATCTGGGCAAAGGGATGGGAACAGATCCAGATCATTCCGGCCCTGATCATGACGCCGCTGACCTTCCTCGGCGGCGCATTCTATTCGATCGACATGTTGCCCCGCCCGTGGCGCACGTTGAGCCTGTTCAACCCGGTCGTCTACCTGATCAACGCGTTCCGCTGGAGCTTCTACGGAGCGACCGACGTCGGGATCGGAACCAGCATCGCGTTCACGCTCGGCTTCCTCGCGGCCTGCGCCGCGGTCGTCGCGTGGATCTTCCGGACCGGATACCGGCTGAAGAACTGAGTTTCCGCAAGCCCCGCCCGGGCGCGGCCGACTCCCGCGACGAGTTGCGCTATCATCCGGCGATGAACGCACGACCCACCCGCCCCCCGCGCCGCCTCGCCGGATTCCTTATCTTCATGCTCGCGCTGCCCGCGTTTGCCCGCGCGACGACGGCCGCGCCCGCAACCGCAACCACGCCCGCGGCCACACCGGCCGCCGCGGGGGCCGAGGGCCCGCCGCTGAAGATCAACCTCGACGCCTTCGAGGCGATGAAGAAAAAAGCGTCGCTGCCGGACGGGATCAGGCTCGCGTACCTGCAAATGGGCGATCCGCGGGGCACACCCGTGGTGTTGATCCACGGCTACACCGACAGTGCCCGGGATTGGGTTCCGATGCTGCCGTACCTGCCGAAGCGCTTCCGGCTGATCCTCGTCGACCTGCGCGGCCACGGTCAGTCCAGCAAGCCCGATTGCTGTTACGACCTCTATGACTTCGCCTATGACATCAAGCTGTTGCTCGACCAGTTGCACGTGCGCAAGGCCGACATCGTCGGTCACTCGCTCGGTTCGCTGGTCGCGCAACGATTCGCCGAGACCTGGCCGCAGCGCACGAACCGCGTCGTGTTGATCTCCTCGACCGGCGGCCGCAACCCGTGCGAACCGGCCAGCCAGCGGCAGTTCGACTTCGCCGCACAGATCCGCGCGCAGAAGGCGCCGTTGCAGGCCGACTCGCCGTTCATGCGGGAGTGGTGGAGTTCGCCGACGCCGGTCAACCGGGAGTTCATCCGGCGCGAACGGGAGGACGCCGCCAGGATCCCGCTGCGCGTCTGGCTCGCGGTGCTCGACCAGGCGCTCACGAATCCGGACCTGCGCACGATGCTGCCCCGCTTGAAGGCGCCCACCTTGCTGATCTGGGGCAGCAAGGATCCGATCATGGGACCCGAGGACCGCGCATCGTTGATGGCCGGCCTGCCGCACGCGCAAGTGAAGATCTTCCAGGGCCTGGGCCACAACCCTTTCTGGGAGCAGCCGCGCAAGGTCGCCGCGGTGATCACCCGCTTCCTCGAGGAGCGCCGCTGACCGGCTCAGTCCGCGCGGAACGCGCTCACAGCGCCTCAGGCGCGACCACGGCGGCGGTCGGCGCCCGCCCGGACATCGGCGCCGGGACCGGATCGAGACCGATGTCGGCGCGCTTCGCCTCCGCCCGGTCCTTGTCCAGGTCGAGAGAACGGCACGCCCACACGTAGACGAGCGCGGACACCGGCAGCCCGACCAGCATCGCGACGTCTGCGCCACCGAGCGCGCGCGCGATCGGCCCCTTGTACAGGTCCGTGCTGAAGAACGGAACCATCGCGACGAATCCGACGAAGTACGCGGTGAGCCCGCGCCAGTTCCAGCGGCCGTACATGCCGTGCGGATTGAAGATCTCCCGCACCGAGTAGTGGCCCTTGCGCACCCAGTAGAAATCGACGAGGTTGATCGCGGTCCACGGCGTGAACAGGTACAGCAGGATCGCGAGGAACTCGCCGAACTGCGTGACGAAGTCGCGCGACGCGGCGAGCGCGAGGCTCGTCGCGGCGACCGCGGACACGGCGAGCGCGAACAATCGCTTGCCGAGCGACGGCTTCACCGCGGCGAGCGAGTCCGCGACGCTCATCAGGGTGAGCGAGGCGCCGTAGAAGTTCAGCGAAGTGATCGTGACCAGTCCCAGGAGCGAGCAGATCAACAGCGGCTTGCCGAAGTGGGGCAGCACCGCGTCGGCCGCCGCGCGCAAAGCCGCCACCACCTCGAGGTGCGGGAACGCAGCCGCCGCGACGGTGCCGACGAGCATGGTCCAGGTGCCGCCGATGAACGCGCCGAGGTAGGTCCACCAGAAGGACGCGGTCACGCCGACGTCACGCGGCAGATAGCGCGAGTAGTCGGACACGTAGATCGACCAGGAGACCTGGTAGGACGCCGCAGCGAACACCTGCGCGAGGAACGGCACCGCGACGAACTGACGCCAGTCGAGCTCGTTCGCGTCGAAGCGCGCGTGCAGGGACACGGCGACCGTGAACACCAGCAGCGCGACGATCAGCGTATAGGCGATCAGGCGCTGCGCGACATGGATCAAATCGTAGCCGACGACCGCGAAGAATACCGACAGCGCGGTGAAGCCGATCATCGTCGGCGCGGCGGCGCCGCCGTAGAGGCTGTGGACCGTCTGTGCGGCGAGGATCTGATTGAACGCGTTGTAGCCGATGTAGGCGATCAGCGCGACCCCCCAGACGAGCAGCGCACCGACATAACCGAACTGCGGCCGCGACTGGATCATCTGCGGCAACCCGAGCTGCGGGCCCTGGGTCGAGTGAAAGGCCATGAAGAAGGTGCCGAGCGCGGATCCAAGCACGACCGCCACCGTCATCCAGACCAGGTTGCCGCCGAGCGCGACACCGACGACCCCGGTCGCGACCGTCGCCAGGTGCGCGTCGCCCGCGAACCAGACGGGCCAAAGATGCCAGACCTTGCCGTGCCGCTCGGCGAGCGGCACGTAATCGATCGACCGACGCTCGATCAACCGGCCGCCGAGTCGACCCTGTTCCGATTTTCCCAATGAATGCCTCCAGCCATGATCCCGCACTCGCGAGCCGCGCCGACTCGCCGACGCACCAGGATCGTAACCGGGGGCACCGCTCGCGGCAATGCGGACCGGCACCCTCGCCGGTCCGCCCGCCGCGGCGTCGTCTCAGCGGCCGCCGTCGCCGTGTCGATCGCCGTGATCGTCGCCATGCCGACGCCAATCGCGTCGATCCCAGCCCCGATGCTCACCCCGATCGTGTCGATCCCAACGGCCACCGTGATCCTCGCGGTAGCGACGATCGCGCTGCTCGCGCTCGTCATAGTCGCGCCGGGCCGGTTCGTACACGTCCCGGTACCACCGGTCGCGGACGAAGTACACCGGCCGGCCACAGGCATTGAACTGCGCGCAGTGCGCCCGCCAGTTCAGCTCATACCCCGGCGGCACGTGCAGATACACCGGCGGCAACGCCGGTGCCGCATAGGGTGGCGGCGCCACGAGAACGGGCTGCGAGTAGATCAATTGCGGCGCCGGAACATTGCCGAGGTTGATCTGCCCGTACAAGCCGGGCTGATTGAACGAGATCGACACGCCGACGTTGCCCGCGAACGCGGCCGGCGCCGCCAGCATCGCTGCGACCCAGAGGAGTTTTCTCATTGATCCGCTTCCCATGATGGTTGCTCCGATTCCCGCCGAGCGCGCCGCCGGGACCCCGGTGGGTCGTCATCGAACCGGCGCGGCCGGCACACCGGAAGTATCCACGCATCCCCGGCGAATAAGCGAGACTTTTTCTGCACTTTTACGCCATTTTCATGAAACGCAAACGATCGCATGACGCCATTTGGCGACAGTTGCGCGCATCGCTTGCCGCATCCTGCAAATATTGGCCGCGGCGAGCCTGCGCCCCCGCCAAGCCCCGGCACCGCCAAGCCCCGGCCGCGCCGGGCGCGCCCGTCACTCCCGCATGATCGGCTATACTGCGCCGATGCGGGCGATGAAGTGGATCGGTATCACGCTCGGGGCGCTGATCGTCGTGGTCGTCGCCGTGCTCGGATCGATCGCGGCGTTCGTGAATCCGAACGACTACAAGCCGCAGATCGAGCAGTTCGTCGCGCAATCGACCGGACGCGAGCTCTCCTTGCCCGGCGCGATCCACCTGTCGGTGTTCCCCTGGATCGCGCTGAAATTGGGATCGGCCACGCTGGGTAATCCGCCCAATTTCGGCAACGCACCGTTCGCGTCGGTGCGCGGCGCCTCGCTGCGGGTCGAGTTGCTGCCGCTGCTCCTGCATCGGCGGCTGGTGATCGGGCACGTCGAGATCGACGGCCTGGACCTGCGGCTCGAGCGCAACGCGGCCGGCCAAGGCAACTGGCAGGGCTTCGGCACCTCGTCCGGCGCCGCGGGCGCGCCGGGCGTCACGGGCGGGGCCTTCGACGAGCTGCCGCAGCTCGCCGGCATCACCCTCACCGACGGCCGCGTCCGCTACGGCGCGCTCGTCGCCGACCACATCGATCTCGACGTCGGTCATGTCGGACCGGGCGTCGAAGTTCCGGTCAAGCTCGCGCTGAGTCTCGCGACCCATGCCGGTGCCGCGCCGTTGCCGATCGCCGCGAATTTCGATTTCACCCCGGATGCGACGCTGCGGCGACTGCGGTTCGCGACCCTGGCGCTGCACGGCCACCTCGCCCCGCGCCTTCCCGGTACTGCGGTCGATTGGGACTTCACGGCTCCCGGGTCGAGTATCGACCTGCGCGCCGGGAGCGCGGATATCCCGCAGTTCACTTTGCACTGCGCCAATGCGCGAGTGACCGGCCACCTGCGGGCGACCGGGATATCGACGTCACCCCGGGTCGTCGGCGGCCTGCGCCTCGATCCGCTTTCGCTGCGCGAATGGTTCGACCGGCTGGGCGTGAAACTGCCGCGGACGCGCGACGCGAAAGCCCTGACGCGTATCGCCATGACGACCGATTTCGCGTATTCGGCGCCGGCGATCCGGCTCTCGGCCCTCGATCTGCAGATCGATGACAGTGACGTCCGCGGCACGGCGACGATCACGAATCCCGCGACGCATGCGGCAACTTTCGATCTCGACGTGAACCGGATCGATCTCGACCGCTACCTGAGCCCCGAGGCCGCAAGCCCGCCGCCGGCGACCGCGACCGTGGCCGCCAGCGACCCATTGAAAGGTTTGAATCTGCATGGATCGCTCACGATCGGTGATCTCGGCGTCGCGGGACTCGCACTCACCCGGGTGCATATCGGCGTGGCGGCCGGCGGCGGAATCCTGACGCTCGCGCCGGCGAATGCGGCACTCTACGGCGGCAGTGCCACGGGCCGGGTCACGATCGACGACCGCACGGCGGTCCGCGGCACGCAGGTCTCCCTGGACCTCGCGGGCGTCGACGTCGCCCGGCTGCTGCAGGATTTCGCGAAGACCCGACGGCTCTCGGGCCGCGCCGACCTCCGCATGAACGTGACGACCCGGGGCGAGGGGACGAATGCGATGCTGCGCAGCCTCGACGGGCACGTCGCGGCGAACGTGACCGGCGGCGCGCTCGAAGGCGTCGACCTGTGGTCGGACGTCGATCACGCGATCGAACTGTGGCGCCACCACACGCTGTCGACGAGTTCCGGCTCGGGACGCACGCCGTTCGATGCGCTCTCGGCCTCGGCGACCCTCGTCGACGGCGTCGCGACCACGAAGGACCTCGTGATCTCGTCACGGAACCTGCGCGTGACGGGGGCCGGCACGACGAACCTGCCGACGCGCGCGATCGCCTATCGTCTGCAGGTCAGGCTCCTCGGCTCCGCGACGACGAGCGCGCCGGCGCTCGCCGATGTGCCGGTCACGGTCACCGGCACGCTGGCCGCCCCGAAGTTCAGCCCGGACATCGCGGGACTCGCGAAGGTTCAACTCGGCCAGCAACTGCGTCGGCGCGGCGACGCGCTGAAGAAGAAGCTCGAAGAGAAATTGAAGCGCCTGCTCGGTCACTAGCGAGGGCTGGAATCGAATGCGAATCTCACGATCCATCGGCGCGGTGGCGGCGCTCGTGCCGCTGCTCGCGATCGCGGCATCCACGCCTCCCGCCGCACCCGCACCGCAGGCGGCACCCGCCGTGCACGGCGACACGGCGGCGGCGACCAGCGCGTTGCATCGCCTGTTCCGGCACGACTGGAATCGCCAGATGCGCGAGCACCCGTTGACCGCCTCCGATCTTGGCGACCGTCGCTTCAACGACCGCTGGCCCGACCGCAGCCTCGCGGCGATCGAGCGCGCCCACGCCGCGGACGCGAACGCCCTCGCCGCGCTGCGCCGGATCGACCGCGCGGCACTCGATCCGCAGGATCGAATCAGTTACGACCTGTTCGAGTGGCAGCACGAGGATGCTGAGGACGCGTACCGCTTCCACGAATACCTGTTCCCGCTGAACCAGCTCGGCGGCATCCAGACCGCCGGCGATTACGCGCAGACGCTGCGATTCGCGACCGCGAAGGACTACGCCGACTGGTTGCACCGCCTGCAGACCTTCGGCACCTACATGGACCAGACGATCGCGCTGTTGCGGCTCGGGATCGCCGAGGGCTACACGCTGCCGCGCGTCGTCGCCGCGCGCATCCCGCCGCAGATCGCCCTGAACGTCGTCGCCGACCCGACGCGCAGTCCCTTCTACGCACCATTCGCGAAGATCCCCTCGACCGTGGATGCGGCCGATGCGCATCGGCTGCGCGTCGCCGCGCGCGCCGCGATTGCGACCGTCGTCGTGCCCGCCTATCGCCGACTCGGGCGCTTCTTCGCCGAGGACTACCTGCCCCATTGCCGGACGAGCATCGCGGCCGACGCGTTGCCGGACGGACCGGCGTACTAC
>JAJXYU010000004.1 GCA_021780395.1 Pseudomonadota bacterium | reverse complement strand
CTGCTGTATCAAATGGTCGCGGGGGATTTTCGCATACCGCTGGCGGCCGGATGGGAACGGAACGTCGCGGATGAACTGTTGCGCGAGGATATCGCCGCGGCCGCGAACGACGATCCGGCCCGGCGGTTCGGGTCGGCCGACGTGCTCGCGGCGCGTCTGCGCACCCTCGAGCAACGACGCGTCGCGCTCGAGCGCGAACGCGGGGAACGGCTCGAGGCACAGCGCAATCGTGAAAGGGTCGCGCGCGCACGCGCACGCCGACCGTGGCTCGCCGGCATCGCCGCGCTCGTCCTGGCGAGCATCGCCGTGGGCGCATGGACCTTGCGCGAGACTCAGCGCGCCCGTGACACCGCGCGCCGCGAAGCTGCGGTCGCGCGCGGCGTGATCGGCTTCCTCGATCATGACATCCTCGCGACGGGCTCGCCGTTCGCGGTGAGCACGAGCGGTGCCGAGCACGTGACCGTGCGACAGGCGGTCGATCGCGCGGCGGCGCACGTCGACGCGCGGTTTCGCGGCCGACCGGCGGTGGCCGCGTCGATTCTCGCGACGATCGGCCAGGTCTACGTCGAGGACGGCGATTACGCCGCCGCGGAACGGGAGATCGGCAAGGCGATCGCCCTCAGCCGCGCGAGCCGCGCGCCGACCGACGTGACCGTGATCCGGGCCGAGTACCGCCTCGCGTTCGCGCTCAGCGTCGACCAGAAATTCGCGGCAGCCCGCCAGCTCCTCGACACCGCGGATGCGCAGCTCGCGGCACGCGGCTCGGTCGATCCACGAACGGCGCTGATTCACGACGTAATGGAGGGCAATTATTACTTCGCGCGGCAGGACTATCGGCCGGCCCGGGCCTTCTTCCGGCGCAGTCTCGCGGAAGCGGCAGCGCTCGAGCCGCGCAACGTCAGCGTTATCGCGATCCGGCAGACGTCCCTCGCCTGGTGTGATGCGGCGCTCGATGATTTCGGCCATGCATTCCCGCTCTATCGGGCGGCGCTCGCGGAAGTTCGACACGCCGAGCCGCATGGCGGGACGCTCACGGGCACCATCGAGGAACGATATGGAATCGGGCTGTTTCTCGCGGGGCACGACGCGGACGCACGGGCGATGCTGACGCGCGCGCACACGGACCTCTATGCGACGATCGGCAACGACGGACTGACCGCCGAGGCGCTCACGTTCCTCGGCTGGCTCGAGTTGCGTGACGGACAGGCCGCGGACGCGGCTCGGACGCTCGCGATCGCGTATCGACAGGAGGTTGCGAGCGCGGGGCCGGAACATCGGATGACCCTGCGGGCGAGGGCCTGCCTCGGAATGGCGGAGATCGCCACGGGCGACGCCGTGACGGGCCTCGCGGACCTCGGCGCGGCCGCGGCGGCGTATCGGCGGGTGCTCGGACCCAACGCACCTGAGTCGGAATACTTCCAGTTGAAGGATATCGAGGCGAGCGAGCGCGCCGGTCAGCCCGACGCCGGTGCGAGCGCGGCGGTTGCGAAACTCGCGCCCGCGACACTCGCCGAGGCCGCGCCGTGGGAGGATTGGGCGGCGCATCTCGCGGCCGATGAGCGCAGCATCGGCACTTGCGGGGCGACCGAGGATCTGGCGGCGAGGAACGGATTGGCGAGCAGTTCCTGCATCAAACGGCCTTGAGAGTGGCAGCCGATTTTCGCGAACGCTCTTTTTCGCAAGGTCTTTGCGGTATTGATCGTGACTCGCGCCCGCGCGCAGAATTCGGGCAGCGAGTTGCCGTTGACGATCGCCTCCGCGACCCGCGCTTCGGCGCGCGTGAGGCCGTAGAGACGGGCGAGTTTCGCCTGCAACGGCAAGGGCTCGGGTAGATTGCGGCGCACGTGCACCACCGCGACGGGCGGCGTGGATGCGGTCGCGGCGCGCAGCGGACGAACCTGCACCAGCAGATGCGCACCGTCGGATCCGTCGAAACGCAGCAAGTCCGCCTCGGCTTCGCGCTCCGCGCACGCCGCATCGAGCGCGCGACCGAACGCCAGCTGGTCCGCCGCCGCCACGAATCGGATCTTCCCGTGCCGCAGCCGCAGGAGCCGTTGGTCGCGAAACAACGAGTGCGCGACCTCGTTCGACCAGCGCAGTACGCCGCCACGCTCGAGCACCATCACGGCAAGTTCGATCGATTGCAACGCGTCCTGATAGAGGCGCTGCTCCCACTGGGAATGTTCCAGGCGCCGGTTCAACGACAGTGCCCGGCCGACATGCGGCAGCAGACGCTGCAGCCGGGCCCCCTGCGCTCGGTCGAACTGCCGCTCGCCGGCGCGTCGCCGGATCGCGATCAGGCAAGAGACGTCGTACACCGCCCGCGAGACCACCGCCCACAGGAGCGGTTCGCCAGCCCGGGATCGGGCGATCGTGACCGGTGCACCGCCGGGGTTGAACGCCGTGCGGGTGATCTCTGGCAGGATCGATGGCATGTCGCCCTGTGCAGCCCAGCGTTCGAAGCCATCGCCGAGCTCGTCCCATAAGCCGATCTCGGCGGCCGCGGCGCCGAAACACGCGGCAAATTCCACGGCGAGCGCGGTGCGATCGGCGCCGGAGTCGATCGCTGCGTAGAGTGCCGTCAGGAGTCGCGCGGAGCGCTTGTCGGTGAACATCCCGCGGCGGACGATAGGGTACGGGTGTCGGACGAGTCTTGACGGCCCGCGCGAGAAATCTGACGAATTATGACCAAACCCGGCGGCGCCGAGCCCGATCGTGGCTCCCCGCCGGGGGACTGGAGACATGCGGGGTGCATTCAGGGTTTTGCCTAGCAAGTAACACCCGCGAATCGCCGGCGCTTTACTCGCCGCGACGCGGATGCTATTGATTCGGGTCGCTCAATTTCCGACTCCATTCGACCTCGATTCCGGGAGACTCATGAAGCACTCGAAGCTTTCGATCGCGATCGCCGCCGTCCTCGGCGGCGCTTCCGTCGGCGGAATGGCCGCCGCGGCGACGCCGAGCGGCACGACGAATCCTAGCGATGTCCTGCAGGCGATCACAGTGACCGCGCAGCGGCGCGTGCAGAACATGCAGGACGTGCCGATCTCGATGCAGGCATTCACCGGCAAGGCCCTGCAACAGCTGCACATCGAGACCTTCGACGACTATCTCAAGTACCTGCCGAACGTGACGTCGGCGAACAACGGTCCCGGCCAGAACGAGGTGTTCATGCGCGGCCTGAGCGCGGGATCCCAGTCCAGCCAGGGCAGCGCACTGACCGGCTTGTTCCCGAACGTCGCGATCTACCTCGACAACCAGTCGGTGCAGATGCCGAACCGCAACCTCGACATCTACGCGGCGGACCTGAACCGCATCGAGGTCCTGGAAGGGCCGCAGGGCACGCTGTTCGGCGCCGGCGCCGAGGCCGGGGTGATCCGCTACATCACCAACAAGCCGGTGCTCGACCGCACCGAGGGCAATGTCTCCGCGGGCTACAGCGTCACCGCCCACGGCGATCCGAACACGAACCTCTCCGCGGTGCTGAACGTCCCGCTGATCGACCACAAGATGGCGCTGCGCGTGGTGCTGTACAACGACAGCCGCGGCGGCTACATCGACAACGTGCCGGCGACCTTCACCCGCCGCAACACCGACATCGGGATCCACTACGCGAATTACCCGGCGGTCAACGGCCAGTGCCCCGACGGGCAGCCGAACGCCGGCTACTGCGTGCCGCCGGGCAGCCCCGTGATCAACAACTACAACATCGCGCAGCGCGCGATCAACCCGGCCAGCTACAAGGGCGGCCGGGCCGAGCTGCTGTACAAGTTCAACGACGACTGGAACATCCTGATCACGCAGATGTATCAGAACCTCGACACCCAGGGGGTGTTCTACCAGCAGCCGAACGCCTCGGACGGCCAGCCGCTCGCACCGCTCGAGGTCACGCTGTTCAACCCGTCCTACAACAAGGACAAGTTCGAGAACACCGCGTGGACCGTGCACGGCCGCCTCGGGGTGCTGCGCGCGGTGTACACCGGCGGCTACCTCGTCCGGCACGTCGAACAGGTCGGCGACTACACCAACTACGCGCGCGGCGTGTACGCCGACTACTACCAGTGCTATGGACCGGGATCGGGCGGCGATCCGAATCTGACGCCGACCTGCTTCTCGCCGAGCGCGACCTGGCAGTCGATCGAGCGCAACGAGCACATGCAGCACGAGTTCCGGCTGAGCACTCCGGGCGACTGGCGCCTGCGGGGGATCCTCGGCGCCTACTACGAAGACGACAAGCTGTACGATCAAACCGACTGGCGGTACAAGAACATCCCCGCGTGCACGTCGAACGGCGCGCCGGGGACGCCCGGCAACACCGGCTGCCTGTCGAACATCGGCACCGTCCCGGGAACGACGGTGCAGAACCCGGGCGTGCAGAACGACATCAGCGCGTTCTATCAGGACGCTCTGCGCGAGGTCAAGCAAACCGCATTCTTCATGTCGGTGGACTACGACATCATCCCGAAGGTGCTCACGGTCACCGCGGGCACCCGGCACTATCAATTCGAGGACTCGCTGAAGGGCAGCATCACGAGCAGCTTCTATTGCTTCGAGCAAGGCGTGCCGAACGGCGGCTGCGTGAACGACTACTACAACCTCGATGCGCAGAACCTTGCCGACACCGAATCCGGATGGAAGAGCCGGGTGAACGTCAGCTGGCACGTTACGCCGGACGTGATGCTCTACTACACCTGGTCGCAGGGCTTCCGTCCGGGCGGGTTCAACGAGAACGGCAACAGCCATCATATCTACGGTCCCGACGGCCAGTGGCAATACACCCTGCCGCGCTCCATCCGTTCCGATCAGCTCACCAACAACGAGATCGGCTGGAAGAGCACCTGGTTCGGTGATCGCCTGCAGTGGAACGGCGCCGTGTATCGCGAGAACTGGAACAACGTGCAGATCGCGTTCTTCGACCCCGGGATCGGGCTCGGGAACCTGTTCTTCAACGACAACGGCCAGAATTTCGTGGTCAAGGGGCTCGAGACCTCGGTCATCGCGCGCGTGATCGACGGGCTCACGCTGCAGGGCGCGGCGTCGTGGAACCAGAGCCGCCAGACCAACTCACCGGCGCTGCTCGACACGAATCCGGCGAGCGTGAATTACGGCAAGCCGATCACCCAATCCTGCAACAGCAGCGGCCAGAACTGCATTCCGGTCACGAACCCGTTCGGCCCGGTCGGCGCGCCGAGCGCCGACGCGCCGCCATTGCAATTCAGTCTGCGCGCCCGCTACGACTGGACGATCGCCGATTATCGTTGGTTCGTGCAGGCGGGTGCCTCCCACACCGGGCACTCGTACACCCAGGCGGGCGCGAACCCGACGATCGCAGCGGGGGCTCTGATCAGCACCGCGAGGTTGCGGTTCGAGAATCCGGCCTATACGACCTATGACGCGTCCTTCGGTGTCGCGAAGGGCGCGTGGAACGCCAGGGTCTACGGCGACAATCTGTCGAACTCGAACGCCGCGGTGTTCACGAGCACCGACCAGTTCATCGTCGCCCAGACGCCGTTGCGGCCACGCGTGATCGGGGTCGAGTTCGGCTACCACTTCTAACGGGAGAACGCATGGCGATCGACATCACGATCCAAGACGGCGTGCTGTCGATCGCCTTCGCGCGACCGGAGAAGAAGAACGCGATCACCACCGCGATGTACGCGGCGATGGCGGCGGCGTTGCGGGGCGCGGCGGTCGACGATTCGATACGAACGGTCGTGATCGCCGGCAGTCCGGGGGTCTTCACCGCCGGCAACGACCTCGGCGATTTCCTCGCGAACACGTCCGACGGGCTCGCCCGGCCGATCGTGGACTTCATGGACTCGCTCGTCGATCTCGACAAGCCGGTGGTCGCCGCCGTGACCGGACACGCGGTGGGGATCGGCGTGACGCTGCTCCTGCACTGCGATCTCGTGTATCTCGCCGAGGGCGCGACCCTGGCGACGCCGTTCGTCGCGCTCGGATTGGTGCCGGAGTTCGGGTCGAGTTACCTGCTGCCGCAACGGCTCGGACACGCGCGTGCGGCGCAAGGCCTGCTGCTTGCCGAGCCGATGGACGCCGCCGCCGCGTTCGCGTGCGGGCTCGTCAACGCGGTGGTGCCGGCCGCCGAGGTCGTCGAACGGGCGGTGCAGGCGGCCAAGCGCCTGGCCGCGCTGCCGGCTGACGCGGTGCAAGCCTCGAAGCGCTTGCTGCGCGAGCCGCAGCGTGACGCGATCCGGCACGCGATCCAGACGGAGTGCGAGGTGTTCGCCGCGCGACTTCGCAGTCCCGAGACCCAAGCGGCGTTACGCGCGTTCTTCGCGCGCCGCGGTACCTGAACGTCCCGGTGGCGGGCGGCTACCCGCGCGCCCATTCGAGCAGCGCGGCGGTGAGCTCCGCCGGCCGCTCCAGGGTGCTGGCATGCCCGCAGCCGGCGATGGTCACGAGCCGGGCGCCGGGGATGCCGTTCGCGATCTCGGCGGCCACCGGCGGCGGCGTGAGCTCGTCACCGTCGCCGACGACGACCAGCGTCGGACACCGGATCGTCGCGAGCAGCGGGCGCGAGTCGGGTCGGCCGATGATCGCGGTCTGCTGGCGGGCATACGCGGCACTGCCGACCTCCTCGGCCATCAACCGGAAGATATCGCGCAACCGCTCGTCGCCATGACGGGATCGGTGCACGAGCCGCAGGAACATCGCATCGGCGATCGCGCGCGGTGACTGCGTCTGTGCAAGCCGGATCTGAATCCGGCGATTCTCGGACTGCTCGGGCGTATCGGGGCGGGCGCTCGTATCGAGCAGCGCGAGCTTCGCGACCCGGGCCGGTGACTGACGCAGGATCTCGAACCCGACGTAGCCGCCCATCGACAAGCCGACGAGAGCGAACCGATCCGGCGCCGCCACGAGGATCGCCCGCGCGATCGCGCCGATGTCCTCGTGCTGCGTCGGCCGGGCGACCGTCACCGGACCGACGGTCCAGAGTGCCGGGATTTGGTGCTGATACAGGCGGGCGGAACAGGCGAGCCCGGGGATGCACACGATCGGTAGCAAGTCGGTCATCGGGGATCTCCGGCGGCTGGCAATCCAGGAATCGTGCCCGATCCGTGGCGCGTGGCTCAAGGGGCGGCGCGTGATGCTCGATGCCGGCTCAGGACGGATTGCGGTATCGTTGCCTTCCATGAGAGTTCGCGTGCCGCCACCGATCGTCGCACTCGCCGGCGCGCTCGCGATGGCATGGCTCGATCGTCACGCGCCGCTGCTGCGATGGCTCGTTCCCCCGTGGAATCGGATCGGGCTCGCATTCATCGCGGTCGGGTTCGCGATCGACCTCACCGCGGTTGCAACTTTTTTCCGGGAACGAACCACCGTCGACCCGATCCGGATCGAGCGGGCGACCCGGCTCGTCGTGTCGGGTCTGTACCGGATCTCACGCAATCCGATGTACCTGGGACTACTGCTGGTGCTGTTCGGGTTCGGTTTGTGGCTGGGCAGCCTCACCCCGTTCCTCATCGTCGTCGCGGTGGAGCGGATCGTGGTCGTCATGCAGATCCGCCGCGAAGAGACAGTGCTCGGCGAGAAGTTCGGTGCGACGTACCGCGAATACGCCCGTCGGGTCCGCCGCTGGCTTTGAACGGAATGTTCGGGAGACCCGCCGATGCGCCGGATGAAACTGTCGAGAGCGTTCACGTTGATCGAACCCGGACCGGTCGTTTGGGTCACGACCCATGAGCCACCGCGCGACAACCTGATGACGATC
Organism: Pseudomonadota bacterium; assembly: GCA_021780395.1. The sequence continues at coordinate 492 of JAJXYU010000004.1, read as the reverse complement.
TCGTGGACGATGGTGGTCGATTTCAGGCCGGTGTTCGCGATCACGACGGGTCCTTGGAATCACTCCTATCTGGCGCTGCGCAAGCAGCGAGAGTGCGTGATCGCGATTCCGACGGTCGACCTGCTGGATCGCGTGGTCGGGGTCGGCACGTGCTCGGGCGCGGATACCGACAAGTTCGAGAAGTTCGGATTGACCCGCCTGCGAGCCAGCATGGTAAAGGCTCCGTTGATCGCGGAGTGTCTCGCGAACATCGAGTGCAAGGTGATCGACATCGTCCGCAAGCACTCGATCGTCGTGCTCGAAGGCGTGGCCGCGCACCTGAACGCGGCGCGCAAGGAACGACGCATGATCCACGCCGTCGGCGACGGCACCTTCATCGTCGACGGACGGCGGCTCGATCGGAAGCGGCAAATGGCATCGAAACTGCCCGCGGGGCTCTGACCCCGCGGTCGCGAAGAGAAGTTCACCCTATGATCACGCCGCTCAAGCACG
>JAJXYU010000285.1 GCA_021780395.1 Pseudomonadota bacterium | reverse complement strand
GCACTGCTGAACGGTCTGCAGATCGTCGGCAAGTCGATCGACGCGATCAAGCTCGTCGTGAGCGGGGCGGGTGCCGCCGCGCTCTCCTGCGTCGAGCTGCTGCTCGATCTCGGGCTGCGGCGGGAGAACGTCTGGCTGAGCGACCTCGCCGGGGTCGTGTATGCGGGGCGCCGGGAGCTCATGGATCCGCAGAAGGAGCGTTTCGCGCAACCGACGGACGCACGCACGCTCGATGACCTGATCGGCGGCGCGGATGCGTTCCTCGGTCTCTCCGCGGGCGGTGTGCTGAAGCCCGCGATGGTCGCCCGGATGGCGGCGAAGCCGCTGATCTTCGCGCTCGCGAATCCGACACCGGAGATCCTGCCGGAGGAGGTTCGCGCGGTGCGCGACGATGCGATCATCGCGACCGGACGGAGCGATTACCCGAACCAGGTCAACAACGTGCTGTGCTTTCCGTTCATCTTCCGGGGGGCGCTCGACGTCGGTGCGACGGCGATCACGCGACCGATGGAGATCGCGGCCGTGCACGCGATCGCCGATCTGGCGCGGCGGGAGCAGAGCGACGTGGTGACCAGCGCGTACTCGGAAGGGGGCGAACTCGGGTTCGGTCCGGAGTACCTGATCCCCAAGCCCTTCGACCCGCGCCTGATCGTGAAGATCGCGCCAGCGGTCGCCCGTGCGGCGATGAGCTCGGGGGTCGCGACCCGGCGGATCGAGGACCTCGACGCGTACGCGCAGCGGCTGCAGCAATTCGTGTACCACAGCGGCACCTTGATGCAGCCGCTGTTCTCCGCGGCCCGCAAGCTCGACCCGCCGCGCAAGCGCGTCGTCTACGCCGAAGGCGAGGACGAGCGCGTGCTGCGGGCGGTGCAGATCGTCGTGGACGAGCGCCTGGCGGTGCCGACACTGATCGGCCGACCCGCGGTGATCGAGCGCAGCATCAAGCGCTACGGCCTGCGCATCCGGATCGGCGAGGACGTGGCCGTAGTGAACCCGGAGAACGACGCCCGCTATCGGGACTACTGGCAGGCATATCATCGCCTGACGAGCCGGCGGGGCGTGACCGCGCAGTACGCGAAGCTCGAGATGCGACGGCGGACCACGCTGATCGCGGCGATGCTGCTGCGCATGGGCGAAGCCGATGCGATGATCTGCGGGACGATCAGCACGACCGCGCGTCACCTGCACTACATCGATCAGGTGATCGGATTGCGCCCGGGCGTCGGCGGGTACGGGGCGATGTGCGGCCTGATCCTGCCCGGGCGGCAGGTGTTCCTCGTCGACACCCACGTGAACGTGGACCCGAGCGCGGAGCAGCTCGCGGAAATCGTCGAGCTCGCGGTCGCGCAACTGCGCACCTTCGGGCTCGAGCCGAAGGTGGCCCTGCTGTCGCACTCGAACTTCGGCAGCAGCGATGCGACCTCCGCGGTCAAGATGCGCGATGCGCTCGAGCGGATCCGCTCGCGGAGCCCTGCACTCGAGGTCGATGGCGAGATGCACGGCGACTGTGCGCTCGACGACGCGGTGCGCCGCGCGATCCTCCCGGACAGCACCTTGCACGGCAGCGCGAACCTGCTCGTCTGCCCGAACCTCGACAGCGCGAACATCGCGTACAATCTGCTGAAGTCCGCGGCCGGGCACAACGTCGCGATCGGACCGATGTTGCTCGGCTGCGCGCGCGCGGTGCACATCCTCACGGCGGCGGCGACCGTGCGCCGGATCGTGAATTCGACCGCGATCGTCGCGGTCGAGGCGAATCGTGGTCGCGACAGCGTGGCCACGACCGCCTGACCGGCCGTGCGGAGGATCTGTCGATGGTCGAGATCTACAAGGGCTGGCAGTGCATCGGGTGCGGCAAGATCGACGTCGATCGGCCGTGTCTCGGGATCTGTCAGGACCGCCCGGTGCGCGTCGTGCTCGCCGAGGACTACGAGGAGCTCGCCGAGCGCAATCGCCGCCTCGAGTCGGTCGTCCGACGGCTGGTCTGGTCGAAGCCGCGCCCGGGGAACTGGGAACAGTCGTTCAAGGCGCTGCAGGCCGAGGCGGTCGCGCTGACGCGCGCGCCGGATGGATCAACGCAAACTCCAGGGGGAAGCGAACGTGGCTGACGACAGCGGCAAGGAAAATTGGCGGTTCGATACGATCGCGGTGCACGGCGGCTACTCGCCGGACCCCTCGACCAAGGCGGTCGCGGTTCCGATCTACCAGACGGTCGCGTACGCGTTCGACAGCGCTCAGCACGGCGCGGACCTGTTCGACCTGAAGGTGCCGGGCAACATCTATACGCGGATCATGAATCCGACCCAGGACGTGCTCGAGCAGCGCGTCGCCGCGCTCGAGGGGGGGATCGCCGCGCTCGCGCTCGCGTCGGGGCAGGCGGCGGTGACCTACGCGATCCTCACGATCGCCGAGGCGGGCGACAACCTCGTCGCCTCCAGTGCGCTCTACGGCGGGACCTACAATCTGCTCGCGCACACGCTGCCGCAATACGGGATCCAGACGCGATTCGCCGACTATCGGCGGCCGGAGACCTTCGCGGCGCTGATCGACGAGCGGACCAAGGCGGTCTTCGTCGAGTCGCTCGGGAATCCGCAAGGCAACGTGACCGATTTCGCGCGGGTCGCGGACGTCGCGCACCAGCACGGCGTGCCGCTGATCGTCGACAACACCGTGCCGACCCCGTACCTGTGCCGTCCGTTCGAGCACGGCGCGGACATCGTCGTGCACTCGCTGACCAAGTATCTCGGCGGTCACGGCACGAGCCTCGGCGGTGCGATCGTCGACTCCGGTGAGTTCCCCTGGCACCAGTATCCGCAGCGGTTCCGGCGCTTGAACGAGCCGGATCCGAGCTATCACGGCATGGTGTACACGCAGGCGCTCGGCGCCGCCGCGTACATCGGGCGGGCCCGCGTCGTGCCGTTGCGCAATACCGGTGCGGCGATCTCACCGTTCAATGCGTTCCTGATCCTGCAGGGCATCGAGACGCTGTCGCTGCGCATGGACCGGATCAGCGCGAACACGGTCGCGATCGCGCGTCACCTGCGCGCCCACGACAAGGTGGCGTGGGTGAACTACGCCGGTCTCGAGGACCACCCGGATCACGCGCTGGTGAAGAAGTACTTCGGCGGCAAGGCGTCCGGGCTGTTCACTTTCGGCGTGAAGGGCCCGGCGGGCAGCGGCCGGGAACGGGGTGCGCGCTTTCTCGACGGATTGCGGCTGTTCACGCGCCTCGTGAACATCGGTGACGTGCGTTCGCTCGCGACCCATCCGGCATCGACGACCCACCGGCAACTGTCGCCGGCGGAACTCGCACAAGCCGGCGTGACCGAGGACACGGTTCGACTGTCGATCGGGATCGAGAACGTCGAGGACCTGATCGCGGACCTCGATCGCGCGCTGACTGCGCTGTGAGCGCGGACGGGGCTTCGTCCGCGGCGAGCGCGCCGCATCCGGTGTTCATCGCCGGTCGCTGGACCGCGTCCCGTTCGAGCGCCGTGCGTCGCGTCGAGGATCCCACCACGTGCACGGTGCTCGCCGAGATCGCCGAGAGCGATGCCGAGGACGTCGCGCTCGCCTGCGCGGCGGCCCGCGAGGCGCGTGCGATCTGGCAGCGGGCCCCCGCGCGCGATCGCGCGGCGGCGCTCGGCGCCGTCGCGGCGTCGCTGCGCTCGGCGGGCGAGGCGCTCGCGAGCACCTTGACCGAGGAGTCGGGACGACCGATTCGCGAGACGCGCGCCGAAATCGCCGCGGCGCTCGAGTGGCTAGAGCGTGCGGTGCAGGACGCGGCGGCGGCGGACGCCCGAACCGACCGCACGGGCGCCGAGGGTGTCGTCGCGGTCGCCGCCGGGTTCGATCGCCCGATCGGCGCGTTCATCGAGGCAGCGGGCACCGCGCTCGCGGCGGGTGGCGCGGTGATCTGCAAGCCGCCGGTCGAAGCGCCGCTGTCGAGCCTGCGGCTCGCGGACGCGTTCGCCTCGGTGCCCGCGGGCCTGGTCAACGTGATCACCGGCGCCGCGGCGACCGCCGCGGCCCTGGCCGCGAGTACCGGCGTCGACCGGCTGTTCTGCGACGGCACGGCCGAGGAATGCGAGACGCTGCGGCGGATCGCGACCGGTGAGGTGAGCCGTCTGGCCGCGCTCGAGACCCTTGCGGGCGTCGTCGACCCAGGGGCCGATCTCGAGCGCGCGGCGGCGGAGGCGGCGGAGGCGGGGTTGCGGGCCTCGGGCCAGTGCGTGACGCCGCGCATGCGACTGTACGTGCACCGCGGCGTCGCGGCCGAGTTCGCCGACCAGTTGCACCTGCGGGTCGCGTTCCTCGAGGTCGGCGATCCGCGCAAGCCCGACACCGATCTCGGCCCCCTGGTCTCGCACGCCGCAATGCGCCTCGCCGAGGGGCAGGTCGCGCGCGCGCTGCAGGCCGGCGCGCAGCTCAAGCTCGGCGGCCGCGGATTCCGGCCCTGGGGACTGGCGGGTCATTTCTTCCAGCCGACGATCCTCACCGAGGTCCCGCGCGGCGATCCCGCCGCGCTCGCCGAGTTCCGTGCGCCGGTGCTGTCGCTGGTGCCGTTCGAGGATGCGCAGGATCTGGCCGCGGAACTCGCACGGCGGCCGGCGACGGTGCGGCGGCTCGGCGCGGTCGATCCGGCGCCGCCCGCGCGTCGATGAGCATGCACGCGGGACGCGCGGTCACGCGGTACGCCGCACTCGTGCGCGACGCGGAACGCGACGGTCTCGCGTGTCGAGGCGGATTCCATCCGTCGGCCGAGGATGTCGTGCCCGCGTTGCCGGACGGCGCACGGCCGGCGACGCTGGTGCTGTTCGGCTTCGTCGGGGATCGACAGTGGGACGTGTTCCTCGGCGCCCCCGAGGCGGAGGATGGGCGTCCCGATCCGCTCGATCGCTGGTCGCGCCGGGTGATCGACGCGCTCGGGGAGCGCCACGGCGCCGTCGGTGTGTACCCGAACGAAGGACCGCCGTGGTGGCCGTTCCAGCAGTGGGCGATGCACGCCGAACGCCTCCAGGCATCGCCGCTCGGCGTGCTGATCCACCCGGACTATGGCTTGTGGCACGCCTATCGCGGTGCGCTCGCGTTTCGCGACGTCCTCGAGTTGCCGACGCTCGAGCCCCGTCCGAGTCCGTGCGAGGCGTGCGCGGACAAGCCGTGCCTGCGGGCGTGCCCGGTCGGTGCGTTCACCGGCAGCGCTTACGCGGTCGGCGCCTGCGCGAGCCACGTGCGTTCGGCCGCGGGAACGGCCTGCCTCGAGCGAGGCTGCGAGGCCCGCCGGCGCTGCCCGGTCGGTACGGCGTACGCGTACCGGCCCGACCACGCGGCGTTCCACATGCGAGCCTTCATCGGTCGACGGTGAAGTGCCACGCGACGTGGCCCGCCGGCGCCCCCTCGCGGTTCCAGGTCCACTCGTCGAAATCGATCGTTCCCGATCGGTTCATCGTGATCACGGTCGAGCAGCGGGTGCCGTACTCGGCGGAGCGGATGAACGCGCTCGACAGGAGCCGTTCCCACTCGAGGCTCACGCCGGTCCGCGGCAGCTCCTCGTCCGCGGCGGGTTCCTCGTCGCGCAGCAGGTCGAGGATGCGTTGCGTGCGCGGCAGGTCCTCGAGCGCGGCCGCGAGGCGTGACTTCGCCTTGCGCAGCTTCGGCCAGGGCGTGTCGAGCAGGTGATTCGACAGCCCGTAGATCCCCGGCTCGAGCACGCGGCCCGCGCGACGCTCGCTTTCGTGCACGCCGAGCTGCTCGCCGTCCGAGAACAGGAGGTTGAACGCGTTGTAGTGCGGGCCGATGCGCTCGAGCGCGTGCAGTTCCTCGGCGATGGGCGCCCGGCGACCGAGCAGGCCGGCGACGAGCTCGCCGCGGCTCGGGGTCGGCGGCGGCCGCAGCGGCGCCCCGCGGTAGTTCGTCAGCGCGGCGAACCCGCCCGACCGGTTCACGCCGAGCCAGGTCCCGCCGGCGAGCAGATCCCGGCCGGCGAGAACCTGCGGGTCGTCGGCCCACCAGCGTGCGGTGGCGGCCGGGCGGTGGTGGTACTCGTCCCGGTTCGCGGCGAGGATCCACGGATACTGCGGATGAACCCGCCAGACCACGAGGATCAGGCACATCGTGCGCTCAGCGCGGCGCGGCGAGCGGTGGGTTCGTGACGTGATCGAGGTCGGGGCGATGGTGAGGATCGACGTGAGTCATCACGTCGAGGACTCGATGCCGCTGCATCACGCGGCGGCGTGCCTCGACCGCGATGTCGTGGCCCGCTTCGACGCTGAGCGTCGCTTCGACCTCGACGTGGGCGTCGACGAAGATCAGGTCGCCCATCTTGCGGGTGCGCAGGTCGTGTACCGCGCGCACGCCCGGCGTTGCGATCAGGGTATCGCGGATCGCGGCGACCTCGGCGACGTCCGCGGCGCCGTCCATCAGATCGTGCAGCGAACGCCACGCAAATCGCCAGCCCATCCGCGCGACCACGAGGCCGACGACCAGGGCGGCGATCGGATCGAGCAAGCGGTAGCCGCGCAGGTTGCCGACGATGCCGATCGCGACGACCAGCGAGGAGGCGGCATCGGAGCGGGCGTGCCAGGCGTTCGCGGCCAGCAGCCCCGACTTCGCCCACTTCGCGACCGTGAGCAGGTAGCGGAACAGCACTTCCTTCGCGACGAGCGCGGCGCAGGCGATCCAGAGCGCGATCGCGCCGACGCGCGGGATCTGGTTCGGGAGCTCGATCTTGTGCACGGCGCCCCAGAGCATCCCGGCACCGACCGCGAGCAGCAGCGCACCGAGCGCGAGCGAGGCCGCGGTCTCGAACCGCAGGTGGCCGTACGGGTGGTCCTCGTCGGCGCCCCGTTGGCTGTGGTGGCTCGCGAACAGCACGATGAAGTCGGAGAGCAGGTCCGACAGCGAATGGACCCCGTCGGCGACGAGGCCCTGCGAGCGCGCGAACAGCCCGATCGCGACCTGCGCCGTCGCGAGTCCGGCGTTCACGGCGACGCTGACCCAGGTGCTGCGTCGGCCGGCGCGCGCGCGAATCGAGTTGAGCTCGGGCGTGTCTTCGGTGTCTTCGATGAACGGAGCGCGAAACATACGCGTGCCAATTTACCGCGATTCGATCAGCTCGACACGCGCAGTCGCCGAGCGATCGACGACGAGGGGACACGCCGGGGGATGGCGCGGAACCCGAGGATCTGCTACAAGCCAACGGCAAATGGGATTGAAAATCATTGGCGCCGGCTTCGGGCGGACAGGGACCTGGTCGACCTACGTCGCGCTGAACCGGCTCGGCTTTCCCTGCTATCACATGAAAGAGGTGCTCCTCAACAAGGAGAACGCGTCTCATCTGGGTTTCTGGCGCCGCGTGGCGGAGGCGCCTCCGGGGACGGCGCAGGACTGGGAGCAGGTGTTCTCGAAGTACACCGCGACGGTGGACAATCCCGGCTGTTGCGTGTGGCGCGAACTGCTCGCCGCATATCCCGACGCGAAGGTGTTGCTGACCTTGCACCCGAAGGGCGCCGAGGCATGGTACGAGAGCACGATCGAGACGATCTATTTCACCGAGCGGCTGTGGCAGTGGAAGGTGCTCGAGTGGCTGACGCCGTTCGGTCGGAAATTCGGTGCGATGTCGCGCCGCTTGATCTGGCAGCGCAGCCTGAAGGGCACGATGGTGGATCGCGCGCGCGCGATCGAGCGCTACCAGGCGCACGTCGCCGAGGTGCAGGCCGCGGTCCCGCCGGATCGACTGCTGATCTTCCGGGTCAGCGAGGGCTGGGAGCCGCTGTGTACGTTCCTCGGGGTGCCGGTGCCGGACGAACCCTTTCCGAACGTCAATGATCGAGCGGCCGTACAGAAGACGATTCGCGGCGTGATGCGTGGTGGCTACGTGATGCTCGCGGCGAGCGCTGCGGGGATCGGTGCACTCGCGTTCGCGCTCTATGCCTGGCTGCACTGAGCCGACGCACGGGGGGCGCGGGCCCGCCGCGTCGACCGCACCTGCGATCGAGGCGCGCGCTCTGCACAAGCGGTACGGGGCCGTGCACGCGCTGCGGGGCGTCGACCTCGTCGTGCAGCGGGGCGAGATGTTCGCGTTGCTCGGCCCGAACGGGGCGGGCAAGACCACGCTGTTCTCGATCCTCGCGACGCTGCTGCGGCCGAGCGAGGGCGAGGCGCGGGTGCTCGGTCACGACACGGTGCGCGAGCGGGCGAGGGTGCGCGAGCGCATCGGCATCGTGTTCCAGGAGCCCGCGCTCGAGGGGAAGCTCTCGGTCCGCGACAACCTGGTCCTGATGGGCTTGTTCTACCGGCTCTCGTTCCGCGCGGCGAAGGCGCGCAGCGAGGAGTTGCTGCACACGCTCGGGCTGGAGGAAGTCGCCGA